>CAIYFP010000241.1 GCA_903925515.1 uncultured Verrucomicrobiota bacterium | reverse complement strand
ACGACGTGGGACGCGAAAAGAGCCGCGGCCCTTCGGGTTGCTCCAAGAATGCCCCGGGGCTTCGTTGTTCGTCCGTCACAGACCGCTGCGGGTATGCTCCGTCCTCACGCCTTGCCCCGGGGCATTCTTGGAGCAACGAAACACCAGCGATTTGTGAGACACGACACTAGCGTTTCCTGGGGGAGGGGCGTCGTGCTTCGGTTGGCTTGGTGCGAGTCGGCTTGCGACGCGAGGCGGATCGCTCCAGATCCAGCTCAAGGCTGGTCCGGTAAGGCGTCACGCCGTCCGAGACGATGCCGGTTGCGCCGCCCAGACCCTCGCACCATGAGCCGAGGTTGACCTCGAGGACGCGTGCGAGGCGGAGCAACGTCGAGATGGAGACGTTGCGCTGTCCACGTTCCACCTGACCCATGAAGGATCGGTCGATGTCGGCCTCTAGTGCCGCCTGTTCCTGGGATAGCCCCATCGCCTTCCGCGCCTCGCGGATGCGTCCACCGAGCATTTGAAGTGCCTTGTCTGATGCCACGTTGGATGACGCTCGCCCCGCGTTGCTCTGCTAAACCACGGTCTAAAAGCACTTTTTGCCTTGAACAGGGATGTTGTCGTGACCGAGAAGGTGATGGTTTTACTCAACATTCATGGGCGAATGGTCGTGCCCCATCCGACGACCCACCGCACCGCATGCGACTCGAAGACATCGCGCCCGGCCTGGCTCTCGAGGGGATCGCGCCCTCGTCCTTCGCGCATGTCCTCGTCGTGGATGAGCCCGCCCCGGACACGCTTGCCGTGGTTTATCGGGACGCTTCGGGGGCACTGGGGGAGCGCCTGCTGTGCCGTGCAGACGAGGCGTTCGTCCGGGTCCCAGCCCGGAATCGTCCGTGGGCGTTCGACGCCGGGGGCAGCGCGTTTCAGGGGGCGCTCGACGCCTGCATGGCGGGGCCGTGCAGCGGGGGCGTGGGAGATGGGGGGTCCGCATGGGGGTTGATGGAATCCTTCGTCGTGGTCGGGCGCGGGACCTTCCTTGTGGACCCGGGCCGGGAGGGCCTTGGCCCGTACATGATGCTGGTGCTGGGGCATGGCCATGGGCCGGGCCATGATGGGGACGGCCGATGGAGGCTCGTGCTGGTCCTCGCGGAGCCGAGGGGGCTGTTCACGGTTGCGGATCCGTCGCTGCACCGGCGACTGGCGGCGACGCGCGCCGAGGACCGCCCGCTGCTGGAGGAGGCCCTCCAGCCTTTGATTGCGAACCGGAAGCTCAGGGCGGATGCCGTGGCGTGGTATGCGAGCTTGTTGGTTGCGGAGCGGGATCAAGCGGCAGCCCGTCCGTTCGGGGCGCCGCCGCGCGGACTGTCGCCGCCCGTGCTTCATGGGGCGGCGGTGGTTGTGCCGTCGGGGCTTGTGCCATGGCTCCGGCGACACGGGGGCGCGGCGCCCGCATAGGATCCGGACATGCCGTGACCCGGGATGGAGGCGAGCGCACGGGCCGGACGATTGCATGGGATCGGTCGTGCTTGGCCATGGGGCGGTTCCCGCCGGAAACGTGGAGGGGCCAAAAAAGCTCTTCACCCGCGGCGCGCGCTTCCCAAGACTCCGGCCCCGAGATGAGTGCAAACACCCTCCGGATCGCCGCGTTGGCCGGCGACGGGATTGGACCCGAAGTGATGCGCGAGGCGTTGAAGGTGCTTCGGGCGGCGACGCAGGCGCATGCGCTCCGGCTCGAGGCAACGGAGGCGCCCGTGGGCTGGGCGGGCATCGACGCGGCGGGCAAGGCGCTGCCCGACGCCACGCTGGAATTGTGCCGCCGCTCGGACGCGATCTTGTTTGGGTCGGTGGGCTTGCCGGACCGCGACCCCACGCTACCCAAGGAGGAGCGGCCGGAGCGGGCGGCATTGCTGCGAATCCGGAAGGAGTTTGGGCTCTTTGCGAACCTGCGCCCGGTGCAATTGCCTCGGGCGCTGGCGCATGGCTGCCCGTTGAAGCCGGAACGACAAGGGGACGGCATTGACATCCTCGTCGTGCGCGAGCTGACGGGTGGATTGTACTTTGGCCAGCCGAAGCGCACGGAGGACATCGTGTTGCCGGACGGCACGAAGGCGCAGCGGGCGACCGACACGCTGGTGTACACGACGCCCGAGATCGAGCGCATCGCCCATGTCGCATTCCAGTCCGCCCGGCTGCGGCGGCGGAAGGTGACGTCGATTGACAAGGCGAACGTGCTGGAGAACGGGGTGCTGTGGCGGGACACGGTGACGCGCGTGGGACGCGGCTACGCGGACGTGGCCCTTGAGCACATGTTCGTGGACAACGCGGCCATGCAGTTCCTGCTTCGTCCGACGCAGTTCGACGTGGTGCTTTGCGAGAACATGTTTGGCGACATCCTGAGCGACGAGGCGGCGGCGCTGGGCGGGTCCCTTGGGATGCTTCCCTCGGCGAGCCTCGGTGCGACGGCGGAGGGGCGGACGTTCGGGTTCTACGAGCCGGCGGGCGGCACGGCGCCGGACATCGCGGGCAAGGACCTTGCGAACCCCATCGCGCAGGTCTTGTCCGCCGCGTTGATGCTGCGGCATAGCTTCGGGCGCGACGACGTGGCGAGGGCGATCGAGCAGGGGGTCGCGCGGGCGATCGATGCCGGGCTTCGGACGGGGGACATTTTTCATCCGGGGGACCCGGGTGCGCGCCGGGTGGGCACGCGGGAGATGGGCGACGCGATCGCGGCGGCGGTGGGTTGATGGGTCATGGCCATGGGGTGGGCTCGATGGCTGGGGACGCGGCCATGGCGGCCATGGACGGGATGGGCGGCGGCCATGGTGGGCCTTGTGCTCGCGTGCGGCTGTGGCGTTCGCGGCCGCCCGCCGTGGCAGCGCTTCGAGTTCGAGTCCGTCCAGATGGCGATCCCGTTCCGGATGGTGCTGCATGCCCGGGATGGGGCGGCGGCCACGAACGCCGCTCATGCCGCATGGGAACGCGTGGCGGAGCTGAACCGGGTGTTCAGCGACTACGACCCCGGGTCGGAGCTGAGCCGCCTTGGCGCCACGGCGCCGCACGAGCATCCCGTGGACGTCTCGGACGACATGCACCGCGTGTTGACGCGGGCGCGGGAGGTGAGCGAGGCGACCGACGGGGCCTTCGACATGACGGTGGGGCCCCTGACGCAGCTTTGGCGGAGGACGCGCCGGCAACGGGAGCTGCCCGACGCAGGCAAGCTGGCGACGGCGCTCAAGGCGACGGGGTGGCGAGGGGTGGAGCTGCATTCATGGCCCCGAAAGTCGGTCCGGCTGCTCAGGCCGGGGATGCGGCTGGATGCGGGGGGCATCGCCAAGGGCTACGCGTTGGACGAGGCGACGCGGGTGCTGCGGGCGGCCGGAATCAGCTCGAGCATGGTGGCGGGGGCGGGTGACATCGTGGTGACAGGCCCGCCGCCGGGACAGGACGGGTGGCGGATCGAGGTCGCCGGGCTCGACGCGCCCGGGGCGCCGCCGTCGCGCCTCCTCCTGCTCAGGCACGCGAGCCTCTGCACCTCGGGCGACGTGTTCCAGCACGTGGAGATTGGGGGGGTGCGTTACTCGCACATCGTGGACCCGAGGACGGGCCTTGGGCTGACGGACCATGGGTTGGCGACGGTCGTGGGGAGGGACGGGATGACGACGGACGCGCTCTCGACGGCGATCTCGGTGGCAGGGCCGGACCGGGCGGTGTCGATTGCGCGGCGGTTCGGGGCGGAGGTGTTGTTCCTGCACAAGCCGGGGGCGGTGGTGGAGACGGTGGAGTCACCGGGGTTCCCGGCGAATGGGCGCGGGGTCGGCGAGGCCAGGTGACGGCGGGCCCCGGCACCGCTCCGCCGCGCGGGATGGGCTGGGCTTTTCGCCCGGGAGGCCTCGTTCCCGCCCAAATTCCCACGCAAGGAAGAGGGAAGCTCGTGATCCACACGCGGGTGATTGGCGGCAGGCTGCGTGCCCACGCGCCCTCGTGGAGGACGGGCGACCGTTTCAAGGGCTCGGGTGGGCCCCTGATCCCCGCGTAAACAGTTTTGAGTGTCCAGTTCTCGCCTCACGCGGTGGACCCAGCAGGACCTCTTCGTGTCTTCGTGTCTT
>CAIYFP010000240.1 GCA_903925515.1 uncultured Verrucomicrobiota bacterium | reverse complement strand
GTTCTCGTGATGTCGAAAGCCGACGCGTTCGGACTCGTCCTTGAACCATGGCGCGGGGGTGGCGGGCAAGGGCGTGGCGGGCACGGCGTCGGATTCGCGGACGACGAGGAGCTTGCCGGGGACGGCGTGGGCGACGCGGCTGACCTTGCTGGAACGCCACGTGACCTCGACGTCCATGGTCGCGGCCTTGCCTGCGGCGAAGACGCGGACGGCGTCGTCCGAGGAGAGGTAGCGCCCGCCCGCCACGATTTCCTGGGACTGGAGCGGGACGGGGCCGCCCCGGACGCGGAGGGTGGCCCCGATGCCGCGGGTGTTGGGGGGGATGCCGAGCAGTCGGACCGCGAGGCGCGGGGCGTCGGCGTTGTTCCGGAGGAGGGTCGGGGGCGCGTTGAGGTTGTTGAGGACGAGGTCGAGGTCGCCGTCGTCGTCGAGGTCGGCGGCGGCCATGCCATGGGAGACGTTGGGGATGTCGAAGCCCCAGTCGCGGGAGGCGTCCGAGAAGCGGAGGGCGCCGAGGTTGCGGAAGGCGGCGTTGGGGGTGTTGAGGCGCGGGAACGCCTTGCGGAGGGCGAGTTGTTCGGCGGGCGACATGCGCCTCGCGGCCTTGGCCTTCTCGGCGTCGTTGCTGACGTCGATGTCCATCATGTCAAGCTCGTGCCCGTTGGAGACGAGGAGGTCTTCCCATCCGTCGAGATCGACGTCGAGGAACAGGGGGGTCCATGACCATTCGCTGGCGGCAAGGCCCGCCATGCGGCCGACCTCGGCGAAGGCGCCGCCGCCGAGCCCGCGAAAGAGGGTGTTGCGGGAGAACTGCGGCCGGTCCTCGAAGACCCCGGGCTGGGCCATGCTGGGCGGCAGGCCGGCGAGCTGGGTGTTCCGGCGCCGGTGCTCCCGGCTGAGCATGTCCACGACGAGGAAGTCCATGATGCCGTCGCGGTCGATGTCGGCGGCGTCGATGCCCATGGAGAAGGCGCTGGTGACGCGAAGGGCAAGCAACGACGCGGCACGCAGGCGCACCGGGCCGCCGGGCGGGGTCTGGTTGATCCAGAGGCGGTCGGGCGACTCGAAGTCGTTGCACACATACAGGTCGGGCAAGCCGTCCCCGGTAAGGTCCCGCATGGCGATGCCCAGGCCCCAGTCGAAGGGCGCCCCGGCCAACGCCACGCCGTCCTCGTCCATGAACGTGCCGTCGGACCAGCTCGCCGGGGTGAACCCGCCCTTGCCGTCGTTGAGGAAAAGGACATCGGGCTCGCCATTCTCGCGCACCCCGCCCGGCCCGATGGAGAATCGGCCTGCAAGGTCCTCGTCGGTCGCGGGACGCCCGTTGAAATGGGTGACACGCGGGCCGTTGCCGTCGTCCTTCACCGTGTAGCGGGCGCCGGGGTCGTCCCGCACGGACACCCCCCGGTAATTGGCCACGTAGAGGTCAAGGTCGCCGTCGCCGTCGAGGTCGGCGGCCGCAAGGCTCATCCCGGCGCGGCGCGGGTTGAGCACGGCGACGCGGGAGAAGCGGCCGGAGCCGTCGTTGGACCAGACGGCGGTGCCGCGCCCGATGGAGTTCGCGACGAGGTCGAGGGAACCGTTGCCGTCGAGGTCGGCAAGGAGGACGCCGGTGACGTCGGCACCCTCCCCATCGAAGCCGGACGCGCGCGTGACGTCGGCGAAGCGCCATGAACCCTCGTTGCGGAAGACACGGCCCGCGCCCCCAAGACCGCCAAGGACGACGTCGGGGCGGCCATCCCCGTCGATGTCGCCCAAGGCCACGCCGCTGCCATTCAGCGGGATTTGGTTGGTGAGGTGACGCGAGGCCGGGATGAGGTTGGTGAAGGCGACGCCGGCGGCGGGGGCATCGAGGGCGGTGAACCCGGACGCGGCGGAGACGCCGACGGCCATGCAGGCCGCCGCGGCAAGGCCTGCGATGCGCGCCACGCGGAAGGACACGGGGAGAGTTCGCGGCCCCCGTGACGAAGTTTCAAGCCCGGGGTGGGCTGCCGGGGCGTGGGCACAGGGGCAGCATGCCGGGGATTGGGTGCTTTCCTCCGGGCGTCCCCGGCCCTCCAATGACGGCACCATGGCGCGAGTTGTCATCGTGGGTTCAGGGGTCATTGGGTTGTGCGTGGCGGAGGCGTGTCGGCGCGACGGGCACGAGGTGGTGGTGATCGACCGCCAGCTGGAGGCGCGGGACGGGTGCTCGTTCGGGAACGCGGGGATGGTGGTGCCGAGCCACTTCGTGCCGCTGGCGGCGCCGGGGATGGTGGCGCTGGGGTTGAAGTGGATGTGGAACCCGGAGTCGCCGTTCTACGTGAAGCCGCGCCTCGACGCGGGGCTCATGCGCTGGGGATGGCATTTCTGGAGGGCGTCCACGGGGGAACGCGTGCGCCGGGCCGCGCCGCTGATCCGGGACCTGAGCCTTGCCAGCCGCCAGGCGTTCGTGGACCTCGCCCGGGACGGGCTCGACTTCGGGCTCGTCGAGAGGGGGCTCGTGATGCTGTGCAAGACCGCGCACGGGCTCGAGGAAGAGGCCCGCACGGCGGACCAAGCCCGCGCGCTGGGCATCCCGGCCGAGGTCCTCGGCCCCGCCCAGCTCGCACGGCTGGACCCCGACGTGGCCATGGACGTGGCGGGCGGGGTGTACTTCCCGAAGGATTGCCACCTGTCGCCGGCACGCTTCATGGGGGCGTTGCTGCTGCGGCTGAAGGGGGCGGGTGCAACCTTTCGCTGGGGCACGGAGGTCCGGGGCTGGCGGGTGTCCTCGGGCACCGTGACGGCGGTGGAGACCCGCGCGGGGCGCGTGGAGGGGGACGAGTTCGTGCTCGCGGGCGGGTCATGGTCGCCGGGGACGGGCGCGGGCCTTGACCTTGACCTGCCGATGCAGGCCGGGAAGGGGTACAGCCTGACGCTGGAACGACCGAGGCAGCTGCCGCGGATTTGCGCGATCTTCACGGAGGCGCGCGTGGCGATCACGCCGATGGGCGGCACCCTGCGCTTCGGGGGCACGATGGAGATCGCGGGGCTGAACGAGGACATCAACCCGGTGCGCGTCCGCGGGATCGTGAAGTCGGTTCCCGGGTACTACCCGGCGTTCCGCACGGAGGACTTCGACGGCGTGCGCCCGTGGCGGGGATTGCGCCCCTGCACGCCGGACGGGCTGCCGTACCTTGGAAGGTCGTCGGCGCACCCCAACCTCGTGGTGGCAACGGGGCACGCGATGATGGGGCTGTCGCTGGCACCGATCACGGGGCGCGTGGTGGCGGACATCCTCGGTGGCCGGGACCCGGGGATGGACCTGCGGTTGCTGGCGCCAGACCGGTTCAGGTGAGTGGGCAGGGCGGGGCAACGAACCCCGGCGGGATAGGCATTCAAGGCTGGGGCTACGAGAGCCCCCGGACGATGAGGTCCGCAGTGCGGGTGATGGATCCGCGGTTGCGCGCCACGACGTCGCGCGCGGCCGCGCCCATGGATTCGCGCCGGGCCGGGTCGGCCATGAGCTCGCCAAGTGCGCGGGCAAGGGCGGGCTCGTCGGGGACCTCGATGGCGGCATGGGCGGAGAGGAACTGGGGGACGACCTGGGGAAAGTTGCCCATGTGCGGCCCGAAGACGACAGGCTTGCCCATGGCGGCGGGCTCGATGGGGTTCTGGCCGCCCTTGGCGGCAAGGCTCTTGCCCACGAAGACCACGGTGGCCACCTCGTAGAAGAAGCGGAGCTCGCCGGTGGTGTTGACGACCAAGGCATGAACCGAGCCGGGCTCGCGGCGCGTGTCCGGGGTCACGTCCGTGCGATACATGAAGGGCATGCCGTGGGCAGCAAGGGCGTCGCCCACCTCGCGTCCGCGCTCGTGATGGCGGGGGACGACGACAAGGAAGAGCCCCGGGAAGCGGGGGCGAAGGGCGATGGCGACACGCGCGAGGATGGCCTCCTCGCCGGCATGGGTGGATCCGCCCACGAGGACGGGCGCTCCTTCCGGGACGCCGAGCTGCCGAAGCATGCGGGGCACGTCGAGCAGGCGACGCTCGTGAAGCTGCGCGGCATCGAACTTGAGGCTGCCCACCACATGGATGGCCTCCGGCCGGCATCCGAGCTCGCGGAGGAGCGCGGCGTCGGCCTCGTTCTGGGCGGACACCGCCTTGAACGAGGCGAAGAGGGGCCGGAAAAGGAAGCCGAAGCGGCGGTACCCGCGAAAGGAGCGGTCGGAGATGCGGGCATTGACGAGGAAGGCGGGCTTGCCGCGGCGCTGGAGCGCCCAGAGGAAGTTGGGCCAGATCTCGGCCTCCACGAGGACCACGGCCTCGGGATGAATGACGTTCATCGCGCGCTGGACGTGTTTCCGGCGGTCGATGGGGTAGTAAACCTTGGCGATGTGGCTGGGCAGGTGTCGCCGGAGCTCCGCCATGCCGGTGGAGGTGGTGGTGGAGACGACGAGCTTGTGGTTGGGAAGGCGGGGCTCGAGCTCGCGGATGATCTGGGTGCAGAGGTTGACCTCGCCCACGGACACGGCGTGGAGCCAAAGCACGCGCGTGTTGCTGAGCGCTTGCTTGAGCTTGTGGTCGTAGAGACCCAGGCGCTCGCCAAACCCGGCGCGCCAGTTGCCGCGCCTCGTCATCTTGAGCCAGTAAAACGGGGCCGAGACGACGAAGCCGGCCATGAACAGGATGTTGTAGAGGAATCGCATGGTCGAAGCCGTCGCCGCATCCTGACACGGGGCCGCCGTCCATGGCCAGAGGTTGGTTGAGGGCTTGCTTGGGCCGGGACGCTCGGCGGAGGTCCGGCGCGCCCCGGCGGGCGCGGGGGAAGCCACCCGGGGCGACCCGGCCCGAAAGTGGCGGTTGAAAGGGGGCGCGGCTCGGCCGTAGCCTCCACCCGCGAGGCGGTTTTCCCGAATTCTTGAGAGCCATGAGTATTTCCCTTGTCCTGGGCGGG
>CAIYFP010000239.1 GCA_903925515.1 uncultured Verrucomicrobiota bacterium | reverse complement strand
GGGACGAGCAGACCCGCAGAGGTCTGTGAGGAGCGAGCCACGACGTGGGACGCGAAAAGAGCCGCGGCCCTTCGGGTTGCTCCAAGAATGCCCCGGGGCTTCGTGGTTCGTCCGTCCCAGACCGCTGCGGGTATGCTCCGTCCTCACGCCTTGCCCCGGGGCATTCTTGGAGCAACGAAACACCAGCGATTTGTGAGACACGACACTAGACATGCGGATTGACGCATCATGGTTCTGGAATCAAGGGGGCATGCAGGCCCATGAAACCTTGGTCGTCCTTGCTCGCCATTGGGGCGTGGATGTGGGAAGGGAGGACGATGACACGAGAGATGGTAGCTGGGCTCATGGCATGGTGCGGGGTGATGGCATGGGCGCAGGGCGGGGGCGAGGGCCTTGAGAAGGCCACGGCGTTGACGTCGGGCGGGTTCACGGAGGGGATCGAGGGGCCGGCCTGCGATGCCAAGGGCGTGTTGTACTGCGTGAGCTTCGGGACGGCGCCGACGATTGGACGGGTGACGGCGGATGGGAGGGCGGAAGCGTTCGTGACGTTGCCCTCGGGGCGGACGGGGAACGGGATTCGCTTCGAGAAGGACGGACGCATGCTGGTGGCGGACTACACGGGGCACAACGTGCTGCGGGTGGACCCCGCAACGCGCGAGGTGACGGTGGTCGCCCATGACGCGCGGATGAACCAGCCCAACGACCTTGCCATGGCGCCGGATGGAACGGTGTACGCCAGCGACCCGAGCTGGGCGCGTGGAACGGGGCAGGTGTGGCGGCTGGACCGGCAAGGGCGCCTGCACTTGGAACAGGAGGGCATGGGGACGACCAACGGGATCGAGGTGAGCCCCGACGGTCGCCTTCTCTATGTCAACGAAAGCATCCAGAGGAATGTCTGGGTGTTCGACATCGGCCGGGACGGACGACTGTCCGCGAAGAGGTTGTTCAGGAAGTTCGTGGACCATGGGTTCGACGGGATGCGGTGTGACGCGGACGGGAAGTTGTACATCACGCGGCATGGGAAGGGGACGGTGGTGGTGCTGGACCCGAAGGGCGAGGTGGTGCGGGAGGTGGACGTGCTGGGGAAGCATCCGACGAACCTGTGCTTTGGCGGGGAAGATCGCCGGACGGTGTATGTGACGGAGGCGGAGAAGAAGCGGGTGGTGATGTTTCGGGCGGACCGGGCTGGGAGGGAGTAGGGTGAAGGGCGGGGAGCGGGGAGCGGGGAGCGGGGAGCGGGGTGTGGGGAGTGGGGAGGGATGAGTTGTGGCGAGGTATTCGCGGAATGACCAAGCGGGGGTGGAGTTGCCGAAGGCGCGGCTGGATGGGGAGTCGTTGAGGGAGGCGTTGAGGTTGTTTGGATGCCTTCGGCCCCATCGATGGCGGTTTGCGGCGGGGGTGGGGGCGTTGATGGCGTCGAGCCTGCTGAGCCTTGCGTTCCCACACTTGGCGGGGTCGCTGGTGGACGCGGCGGCTCGGGGGGGCGCGGGTGGGGGCGCGGCAGGTTGGGGCGGGGTGGATCGCGTGGCGGGCCTCTTGATGGGGGTGCTGGCGGTGCAGGCGTGCTTTTCATTTTTCCATGCGCTGACGTTCGCGTCGGTGGCGCAGCGTGGGTTGTCGGAGCTGCGGGTGGAGGTGTTCGGACGGGTGCTGGCGTTGCCGATGTCGTTCCTGACGCGGACGCGGGCTGGGGAGTTGGCGAGCCGGTTGTCGGCGGACATGACGCAGATCGAGGACACGTTGACGGGGGTGCTGCCGCAGATGCTCCGGCAGGGGACGTTGCTGCTGGGGGGCATTGGGTTGATCGCGGCGACGTCGTGGAGGCTGACGGGGGTGATGTTGGCGACGTTGCCGGTATTGGTGGCGGTGGCGGTGGTGTTCGGGAGGCGGACGCGGAGGTTTTCGAGGGAGGCGCAGGATCGGTTGGCGGAAACGGCGACGGTGGTGGACGAGGCGTTGCAGGGGATCGCGAGCGTGAAGGCGTTTGCGAACGAGGAGCATGAACGGGCGCGCTACCGGGCGGGGATGGGGCGGTTTGTGGAGGCGGGGCTGAGGGGCGCGCGGGTTCGGGCGGGGTTCATCGCATTTATCGTGTTCGCGTTGTTCGGGGGCGTGGTGGTGGTGTTGTGGTCGGGGGCACGTCTGATGCAGTCGGGGGAGATCACGTTTGGGGAGCTGATGCGGTTCATCCTGTACACGACGTTCGTGGCGGGTGCGATGGGGCAGGTGGCGGAGTTGTACAGCCAATTGCAGAAGACGGTGGGTGCGACGCAGCGGGTGCGGGAGTTGCTACGAGAGCCGATGGAGGAAGGGGAGGGCATGGGGGCGGTGGGCGTGGAAGGGTTGGCGCCGTTGGGAGGGGGCGTCCGGTTGGAGGGCGTGCGCTTTGCGTATCCGTCGAGACCGGGGCAGGACGTGCTGCGCGGGGTGACGATGGAGGCGCGTCCGGGTCAGCGGGTGGCGTTGGTGGGGCCGAGCGGGGCGGGGAAGAGCACGTTGGTTTCGTTGGTGTTGCGGTTGTACGAGCCGGGGTCTGGGAGGGTGTTGATGGATGGGCGGGATGCGTCGGGCTTGCCGTTGCGTTGGATGCGGTCGCAGATCGCCTTGGTGCCGCAGGAGGTGCTGCTGTTTGGGGGCACGATCGCGGAGAACATCGCTTACGGGAGGCCCGGGGCGTCTCGGGAAGAGGTGGAGGAGGCGGCGAGGAAGGCGCACGCGGACGGGTTCATCCGGGGTTTTCCGGAGGGATACGAGACGACGGTGGGGGACCGGGGGATGAGGCTGTCCGGGGGGCAACGGCAGCGGATCGCGATTGCGCGGGCGATCCTGAGGAACCCGGCGGTGTTGTTGCTGGACGAGGCGACGAGCGCGTTGGATTCGGAAAGCGAGGCGGCGGTGCAGGCGGCCTTGGACAACCTGTTGAAGGGGCGGACGAGCCTCATCGTGGCGCACCGGCTTTCAACGGTTCGGGATGCGGACTGGATCGTGGTGCTGGACGAGGGGCGGGTGGTGGAGGAGGGGACGCACGAGGCGTTGATGGGGGTGGAGGGCGGGTTGTACCGGAGGTTGGCGGGGAGGCAGTTTGGGGCGGGGTGAAGCGGGGGGGCGGGGGGACGAGGAGAGAGGAGAGAGGAGAGAGGAGAGAGGAGAGAGCGGCGGGGAGCGAGGGAAGCGGTGAGGGTGGTGGCCGGGGGCGGGATCGAACCGCCGACACTGCGATTTTCAGTCGCATGCTCTACCAACTGAGCTACCCGGCCAACGAAGGTGGGAGATGAAACGAAGCAGGGTGGCAGGTTGGCAAGGGGAAATTCCGGCTGGATGAGGGAGGAGGGAGCGAGGCGAGGGGTTGGGGTGGGGTGAATCAGCGGAAGAGGCGGGGGACGAAATCGACCATGTAGCGACGCCAGACGGGCCATGAGTGGTCGCCGTCGGTTTCGAGGTACTCGTGCTGGATGGACTTGGAGTCGAGCAGGGCATGGAACTTGCGGTTGGGCTCGATGAGGAAGTCCTTGGTGCCGCAGGCGACCCAGAGGAGGCGGAGGTGGGAGTTGACGGACTTGGGGTGTTCGAGGCCTTGGGCGACGGAGCCTGGGGGCGGGGGCGCGGAGCTGAAGGCGCCGATCCAGTGGAATTGGTCGTGGTGGTTGAGGGCGACGGTGAGGGCGTGGTGACCGCCCATGGAGAGGCCCGCGAACGCGCGGGCTGCAGGCTTTTGGATGACGCGATACTGGGATTCGACGAGGGGGATGATGTCGTGGACGAGATCGTCACAGAGGGCGGCGGAGTTCTTGGGGGCGTACTCCTCGAAGCCGAGGGAGCCGGGGGGGATGGGGTGGGCGTCTGGCATGACGACGATCATGGGCTTGGCGCGGCCGGAGGCGATGAGGGCGTCGAGGATCCAGTGGGCCTTTCCATGGACGGTCCATGAGGCGTCGTTGTCGGAGTAGCCATGGGAGAGGTAGAGGACCGGGAGGCGGGTGTTCCCGGGGTAGGAGGGCGGGGAATACACGACGAGATGGCGCCATGAGCCGACCGCCTTGGAGCGATAGTCATGGTGATGGACGGTGCCATGGGGGATGTCCTGGAGGTCCCATGGGGCGGGCGGGTTGGCGGGGACATGAAGGATGCTGGTGTTGGGCCAGCGTTGGGGTTTCACCCATGGGTTTTGAGGGTCGATGGTGGCGGTGCCATCGACGACAAACCGGTATTCATGAACGCCGGGCGGGACGGACGGGACGGTGACGGTCCAGAGGTCATGGGGATCCTTGGCGAGCGGGACGTCCTTGCCGAACTGGCCCGAGGCCTTGACCTCGGAGGCCTTGGGGGCGCGAAGACGGAAGGTGACGGAGCCGTCGGGGTGGAGTTCGGGAGATTGGATCGGGGGAGGCCGTTGGGGGCGCGGGGGCTGGGGGGCGGGCTTGGTTTCCTCTGCCTTGAGGTGGGGGCAGGCCATGACGACGGCGGCGAGCAACAAGGGGAGCTTCACGGAGGGATAAGAGCGGCGGGGTTGGGGGAAGGTTTCATCATCGCGCCGTGGAGGGCAGGAGGGTGGGGAGGATACGTTCGAGTTCCTCGCGGGTGAGGGCGCCGAGGTAGCGGGCGGCAAAGGTGCCATCCGGGGCGATGATGAAGGTGGTGGGGATTTGGCCGACGTTGCCGAAGGCCTCGGCGGTGGCGGCGTCGGCGATGGCGACGGGGTAGGGGATTCTTTGTTTCTCGACGAAGGCGCGGACGGAGTCCGGGGGCGAGGAGTCAAGGGAGAGTCCGAGGACGGCGACGGGTTGGTTGGAGTGGGCGAGGTGGAAGGCGGCGAGGTCGGGGATTTCGCGGAGGCAGGGGGGGCAGAAGGTGGCCCAGAAGTTGAGGATGACGACGCGGCCGGTGAAGGCGGCGGAGTCGAGGCGTTGGCCGTGGATGTTGGTGAGGGACCATGCCGGGGCGGCGACGCGAGGCATGGGGACGCGGATGAAGCCGGCGCCGGAGGAGGGCTTGAGATACCAGTAGGCGAGGACGAGGAGGCAGACGAGCAAGGGGAGGCGGCGTTGCCATGAGGGCTGGGCGACCGGGGCAGGCTTGGGCGCGGGTGCCGGGGTGTTCATGGGTCAGGGTGCGAAGCGGTGGAGGAGGACGTCGAGGCCGCCGTGCTGGATGGAGAGGTGGGTTTCGCGTCGGACGACGGGCTTGGCCTTGTAGGCGACGGAGAGGCC
>CAIYFP010000238.1 GCA_903925515.1 uncultured Verrucomicrobiota bacterium | reverse complement strand
TCGGAGGCGACTCGAAACGCGGTGCTGACGTCGCCGGGGCACCGGCTGAAGGTGAGCCTCCGGCATGGGGGCATGGTCCCGCGCGTGGCCCTTGTGGACCCGGAGCTGACGCATGGCCTGCCCGCGACGGTGACGGCCCATTCCGGGATGGATGCCCTGTTGCAGTTGCTGGAGCCTTGGGTGAGCCGGCGCGCGCAGCCCATGACCGACGCGTTGTGCGAGGCGGGATTGCGTCGGGTGGGTGGCGCGCTGCGGGCCGTGATGACGGCCCCGAACCCGGGTGCGCGGGCGACGATGTCATGGTGCAGCACGATGGGAGGGGTTGTGCTGGCCAACGCGGGTCTGGGCGTGGTCCATGGGTTTGCGGCGCCGTTGGGGGGGATGTTGACGGCGCCCCACGGGGCGTTGTGCGCGGCGATGGGCGCGCCGGGGGTGGCGGCAAACATTCGCGCCCTTGAGGTCCGTCGGCCGGGGTCGCCCGCGCTGCGGCGCTACGATCTCGCGGCCCGATGGATCACCGGGTGCGAGGAGGCCACCCGGGCCGACCTTGCACCTTGGCTGGCCGAGACCGCGCGCATGGCGTCGGTGCCGACGTTGGCCGGGCTGGGGCTGGGGCCCTGTGGCTTCTCGGAGGTGGTGGCCGCCGCCCAGCGGTCCAGCAGCATGGCGTCGAATCCGATCGAGCTGACGCCCGACGAACTGCATGCCGCCCTCCGCGAGGCATGGGGCGCGGCGGGCTGAGGGGAGGATTCGAGGCGATTGGGCCGCCGGCGCGCGGGGGGCCTGCGCCCTGCATGGCCCGGGCCGATGGAGGCGGACGGGATGGCTCGATCGCGGGCGGGCGACCCGGCCGGGCTGCCGCGGTGACGGTCCTTGCGTTGCGGTGGTTGCGCGGCCCCTGGCATGGCGCCGGGGCGTGGATGGCAAGATGCCCTTCTCACGGACCAAGCCACGCCGGGTCGGGCTTGCGCAGGAAGGCAAGCAGGGACGCCATGTCCGCATGGTCCAGCCCCGCTTCCAGCCCGTCGGGCATCAAGGAACGTCCCGTGGAGCGAAGGCTGGCAATCCCGGAAACCGGCACGGACACGTCGGGCGAGCCAGGAAAACGCAGGGTGACCCGCGTGGCTGTCTCGGAGGCGACAAGCCCTGTCCATGCCCGTCCATCCTTGGCCACCAGCTCGTGCGCGACATGGTCCGGAGTCACCTGGCGGCTCGGGTCCAGGATGTCCGTCAGCAAGGCCTGCGGGTCCTTGCCGGCGGCGCTCGCGAGGTCTGGCCCGACGCGCTGGCCGTGCCCGTGCAGGACATGGCACGCAAGGCAGGATTGCCGGACAATCTCCGCGCCCCGCCTTGGGTCCCCCGCCAGCTCCAATGCGGGCTGGTATCCGGCGAGCACCTTCTGCCGGTCGGCTGCCACCTCCGCCGGGCGCGGCGGCGCGGGCATCCGGCGGGGCGTGGGCGGGCTGGGAAGCCATTCCCTGCGCGGCAGCGACGAGCTGCTTGCGGCCGCAAGTCGCACCCATGGGTCGGACGTGCTGCCCGCGAGCGCCTCAAGGGAGGACTCGCGCCGGGGACCGTCCTCGATGGCGCCATGGGCCAGCGCGGCCGCAATCTGGACGCGCGGGTCCGGGTCGCGAGCCAGGCGGGCGAGGCATTCCCACAGAGGGCGTGGCGAGGGCCGCGGCGTCTCGCGCCCGGCCATGACCTCCGCACGCGCGGCGGCCAGCTCCAGCCCTGCGACGACGGCGGCATGTTCGCGGACGCGCGGATGGGGATCCCCGGCGGCCTTCACGATGACGGGCATCGGGACGCCCCCGAGGAGCTGGGCGACGCGGAGGGCATGGACACGTCCCTCGGGCGTGACGCCATCGAGGGCGACGCGTTCGAGAGGCGGCAGGACGGACCGGTCCCGACGTTCCAGCAACAGGCGATGGGCCGTGTCGCGCTCCCACCCGTCCCGGGAGTCGAGGCGGCGGACCCATGAGGCAGGATCGGCGCCGCGGAACCCGTCGAACGTCGGCCTTGGCCCGGCCTTCCGGACACGCCAGATGCGCCCGTGCCGGCGCCCGCGCGCCCAGTCCACGCGCGCGCGCATGTCCGTGGCCACCCACGCCGGGTGCTCCACGAACTCCCGGTAGAAGTCGGCGACGTAAAGGGCGCCGTCGGGGCCGGTCCCGAAGCCGACCGGGTGAAACCATGGGTCGGTGCTGGCAAGGAACTCGCGTCCGTCCGGCCCGGCGCGCATGCCAAGGAACGAGGCCCCGGCGGGGGCAAGGACGCGTCGGTGGACAAGGTTCCGCAGGCTTTCGCCCACGAGGACGTTGCCCCGGTAGGCCTCGCCGAGGGCGGTGCCACGGAAGACATGGAGGCCGGAGAGTGCGTTGAAGTGGGAGGTGGACTCGTTGTTGAAGACGCGCGGGGCGGGCGCAAGGGGATGCACGTCGCCGGCGTCGCCCGACGGCAGGATGTCCACGAGCACGCCTTGCCCGGCGGTCACGGGGTTGCGCTCAAGGAAGGCGTCGGGGAAGACCTCATGGCGCGCGGGGATCGTGTTCCATGAGAGGAACCGGTTGCCCCAGTCGTCGCGCCCCAGCCCAAACTGGCTGCGGCCGGCGAGCGTCTCGACGGCGCCGGTGTCGGGATCGAAGCGAAAGTCGCGACCCCGGATGGACTGGGCGGGGAGATCGACGCGGGTCCATGCGCCGTTGCGCGGCGTCTCCACGGGGCGAACGGAGCCGTCGCTGCGCCCGTTCGCGGCATACACCCAGCCGTCGAGGCCCATCGTCAGGCCGTTGGCGCGCAGCTGTGGGTTGCCCGTGCCGAGGCCCGTGAACAGGACGCGTCGCTCGTCCGCCCGCCCGTCGTCGTTGGAGTCGCGCAGGAAGAGGATGTCGGGCGCCGCCGTGACGAGCACCCCGTCGCGCCACGGCAGGACGGAGCTGGGAAAGGAAAGTCCCTCGGCGAACACCGAGCTGGACTCCGCGCGCCCGTCGGCGTCGGCATCCACAAGCAGCCGGATCGCGCCGCCCGAGGCGTCCGCCGGGTAGTCGCGCATCTCGGCCACGAAGAGGCGCCCGCGCGCATCCCATGCCAGCGCGACCGGGCTGACGACGTCGGGCTCCGCCGCGACCAGCTCGACGACGAGCGCCTCGTCCGCGAGGCGAAGCGAGCGGAGCGCCTCGGGCGGGGCCAGCGGCCCGGCCGCCATGGCATGGGCAAGGCACGCCACGAGCATCGCCGGCTTGCTGGGGCGCGGGCCGGGGCGAACGCGACTCCGGGTGCGCGACCCGGCGTGGACGCGCTGCTGAAGCGGGGGATGCACGGGCCGGTTCTTACCCGGGCAGGGGCTTGCGCGGAAGCACGGAGTCGGCGGCGAGGTTTCCGGGCGGGTCAGGCCTCCGCCGGCGCGATCTCGACGGCGACCTCGATGGAGCGTTGCTGGGTGCCCTTGTAATGGCCGCGGGTGGGGGCCACGTCCCCGTAGTCCCGGCCCACGGCGACCTTGATGTAGCGGTCGTCGGGCTGCGTTGCGTGCGTGGGGTCGAGCCCGCGCCATCCATGGCCCGGCACGTACACCTCGGCCCATGCATGGGAGGCGTCCGCGCCTGGCGTGAAGTAGTACCCGGACACGTAGAGCGCGGGGATGCGAAGGGAGCGGCACAGGCCGACGAGGACATGGGCGTAGTCCTGGCAGACGCCGGCGCGGCGTTGGAGGGCGTCCGACATGCGCGTGTAGGCGGTGGTGGCGCGCGGGGCATAGGTGAAGCTGGAGTGAATCCAACCCGACAACCGGCGCGCGGCCTGCCATGCGTCCGTCTCGTCGCCCGCCACATCGACGGCGAGGCGCCACAGGTCTGGGTCGAGGCCGACGTAGTCGCTGGGCTGGAGGTAGTCGAAGCAACGTTCCATGCGCCCGCATTCGCCGATGCGGGACATGGGGAACGGGGTGGCGTCCGGGGCCAGCCAGTTGGCGAGGTTGGTCTCCACCCGGCTGGCGGCCTCGATCAGGAGCGAGTCGTGCGGCGGGATCACCTCGAAGTGATGGACGCGGTTCGCGTGGAAGTCGTCGTAGTGCCGCAGCTGGGCGGCCGGAAGGACCTTCAGCATGAAGTCCTCGCAACGCTGGTGCTCGTTCGAGACCGGCCGGAGCCGGACCTCGTTGAAGCTTTCCCGCACCGGCGTTTCGTACCGGTAACGCGTGCGATGTACCACCTTCAGCCGCGCCATGCGCCCAGCGTCTTGCGCGGCCCCGCCCGTTTTCAAGCGTCGGGTGTGCTGGCCCGGGCGGGCCCCAGGCCATGGCGTCCATGCGGCACGCGTTGGCTCCGGACGGAAAGGGGCCCCCAATGGATTCCGCCGCGGACTGGGCCGGTGATGCGGCGGCAACGTCGGGGTTGCCGCCGGGCGTCGTCGCGGGAAGTCTCGGCGCCATGCAGAGGTCCGCGCTTTCCTTCGTGCCGCATCTGGATTCCTTGCCGGTCTATGTGCCGGGCCGCCCCATCGAGGAGGTCGCCCGCGAGCAGGGGCTGGATCCCTCGTCCGTCGTGAAGCTCGCCTCCAACGAGAACCCGCTGGGCCCCTCGCCCATGGCGCTGGAGGCCATGCGCTCCGTGCTGTCGCAACTCCACTTGTACCCCGACGGCAGCGCGCACCGGGTCAAGGCGCGGCTGGCGGACAAGCTGGGGCTGGAGCCGGGCCACCTCATCCTCGGGAACGGTTCGAACGAAATCCTCGAGTTCATCGGGCACGCCCTGCTGGGGCCGGGCGCGGAGGTCGTGGTTTCCCAGTATTGCTTCGCGGTGTACCCGATCGTGACGGCGTTGTTCGGGGCGAGGCTGGTGACCGTGCCGGCGCTGGAGGGTTTCCATGCGGACATCCCCTCGATGCTTCGCGCGATCACGCCCGCCACCCGGGCCGTGTTCCTCGCGAACCCGAACAACCCGACGGGCACGCTCACATCGCGCGAGGACGTGAGCCGCCTGCTCGCGGGCGTGCCGCCGCACGTGTTGCTGGTGATGGACGAGGCCTACGTGGAGTTCCTTGATGACCCCGTCGATTGCCTGTCCCTCGTCCGGTCCGGCGCGATGCCCAACCTGTTCTTGGCGCGGACGTTCTCGAAGGTGTTCGGGCTGGCCGGGCTCCGGCTGGGCTATGGGGTGGGCGCGCCGGATGTCATCGCCGCCTTCGAGCGCGCCCGGCAACCCTTCAACATCAACTCGATCGCCCAGGCGGGCGCGCTCGCCGCGCTCGACGACCACGAGCACCTCGCCCGTACCCGGGAGAACAACCGGGCGGGCCTTGCCCGGCTCGAGTCGGCGCTGCGGCGCATGGGCATCCCCTTCGTCCCATCGCACGCAAACTTCGTGCTGGCGCGCGTCGGCGACGGCGCGGGCATCTTCGCGGCGATGCAACGTGCGGGCGTGATCGCGCGCCCGATGGGTGGCTACGGCCTGCCCGAATGGATCCGCATCTCCGTCGGGACGCCCGCCGAGAACGAGCGCTGCATCGCCACGCTCGCGGCCGTCCATGGCAGCAGGTGACCTGCCCTGTCCCGGCAACGACCCACTCGACGGCACGCATGGTCCCGGAGCCGGAACGATGCAGTGGGATCGGCCGTGCTGGCTCGATCCGCTCCCGCAAATCCTTCGTCGTTCGCTCGTTGCGGGCCTCGCAAGGGCCCGAGCGTCGCTCATGCCTCGGCTTTGCCATCACTTCCCTCCCGGCTGACTCGTTACGGCTAGTGTCGTGTCTCACAAATGGCTGGTGTTTCCCCGCGAGGGATTTTCGTGTCCCACGAGGCGCGAGTGACGAGCAG
>CAIYFP010000237.1 GCA_903925515.1 uncultured Verrucomicrobiota bacterium | reverse complement strand
GCTGGGGGATTTCCGGGGCTAGTGTTGTGTCTTACAAATCGCTGGTGTTGGGTTGCACCAAGAATGCCCCTTGGCAAGGCGTGAGGACGGAGCCTACCCGCCAGCGTTCTGGGACGGACGAACAACGAAGCCACGGGGCATTCTTGGAGCCACGCGAAGGGCCGCGGCTCGTTTCGCGTCCCACGTCGTGGCTCGCTCCTTACATACCTCTGCGGGTCTGCTCGTCCCTCGCGCCTCGTTGGACACGAAAATCCCTCCCGGCGAAACACCAGCCATTTGTGAGACACGACACTAGTCGTGGGTGATGGCGGCGAGGCGTTCGGCGAGGAGAAGGCGGAGCTGCTCGCGTTGCTCGGGGGTGGTGCCGCGCGGGACGTGGATGGGCTCCCCCATGCGGAAAAGGCAGGTGGAGAAGGGCAAGGGCACCTGGAAGGCGTCCCAGCTTCGAAGGTTGAACTTCCATGCGGGCGCCCATGAGGCGGGGATGATGGGAAGGCCTGTGAACTGGGCAGCAAGGATGGCGCCCTCCTGGGCTTGATACCGCGGTCCGCGAGGACCGTCCGGGGTCAGGGCGAGGTCATGTTGGGACCTTGCGGCGGTGACGAGCTCGCGCAGGGCTTGCGGGCCGCGTCGGCTGGTGGAGCCGCGGATGGGGAGCACGTCCGACAGATGAAGAACATGGGCGAGGATGCCGCCGTCGCGGGAGGCACTGACGAGCGCGGCCATGCGGCGGCCGGGGGCGTGCCCGATGGCGCGGGAGTAGGCGGGGAGGCAAAGGGCGAGGCGATTGTGCCAGATGGCAAAGATGACGCGGCCGGAGCGGATGGCCGTGGTGGCGTCGGGGTGATGCTGGTGTTCCCAGCGGAGGGAGGCGGAGAGGCAACGGACGGCGAGATGGATGGCATGGGCGGCGAGGCGTCCGTGCCATGGAGGCTGCGAGGGGACGATCATTCCTGGGGCGGGGACAGGCGATGGGGTGGCATGGCCGGGCGCCGGCATCAGGCGGGGCGCTTGAGGCTGGCGCGAACGAGGCGCTCGACGGTGGCGTCGGGGCCGAGGATGGCGGCGGCGGCCCGGGCGGATTCGAGGGCATCGGCTGGCTTGATGCCGAGCGCGGCGAGCGCGGCGGCGGCGTCGGCGATGCGAGCGTCGGGGTCGGCGCCATGGGAACGGGGTTGTCCTGGTTGCATGGGGGCTTGGGCCGGGAGGTCAGCGAGCTTGTCCTTGAGTTCGACGACGATACGTTCGGCGGTCTTGCGACCGACGCCGGAGACGGAGGAGAGGGCCTTGACGTCTTGGGCGGCGACGGCGCTGCGGAAGGCATGGACGGAGAGGCCGGAGAGGATGGCGAGGGCGATCTTGGGGCCGATGCCGGAGACGGTGTGGACGAGGAGGCGGAAGAGGTCGCGTTCGGAGGCGGAGAGGAAGCCGTAGAGGGTGTGGGCGTCCTCGCGGACGGCGAGGTGGGTAAGAAGGCGGACTTCGTCGCCGGGCTTGGGGAGCTTGTCGAAGGTGGAGAGGGGGACGAGGACCTCGTAGCCAACGCCGTGGACATCCACGACGACGGCGGTGGGGAGGGCGTCGGCGAGGCGGCCATGGAGGTGGGTGATCATGCCGGGATGGGCTTCTTGGTCTTGGAGGCGAGGTGGACGCCGGAGATGACCATGGATTTGTCCACGGCCTTGCACATGTCGTAGAGGGTGAGGGCGGCGACGGCGACGGCGGTGAGGGCTTCCATCTCGACACCGGTCCCGGCGGTGACGCGGGCGGTGGCGGTGATGTGGATCCGGTCGCGGGAGGGCGGGATGACGAGGTCGAGGTCGCAGTGAGTGAGATTGAGGGGGTGGCAGAGGGGGATGATGTCGGAGGTTTTCTTGGCGGCGATGATGCCTGCGAGGCGGGCGGTGGCGAGGACGTTGCCCTTGCTGATCTGGTTGGACTCGACGAGGTCAAGGGTGGCCGGGCTCATGAGGACATGGCCGGAGGCGACGGCCTCGCGGAGGAGAAGGGGCTTGCTGGAGACATCGACCATGCGCGCCTCGCCATGGGTATCGACGTGGGAGAGGGAGGGCATGGGGGGACGGGAGGAGGGGCGTGAGGACGTGGGCGGCGACTAGGCGCGGGCTGGGGAAGGGAGGTTGAGGAAGTTGCGGAGGAGGGCGTGGCCGTGCTCGGAAAGGATGCTCTCGGGATGGAATTGGACGCCGTGGACGGGGAGTTCGCGATGGCGGATGCCCATGACCTCGTCCTCGGCGGTCCATGCGCTGACCTCGAGGCAGGGGGGGATGGAGTCGCGCTTGGCGACGAGGGAGTGGTAGCGGGTGGCGTTGAAGGGGGAAGGGATGCCGGCGAAGACGCCGCGGCCGTCGTGATGGATGGGGGAGACCTTGCCGTGCATCATGCGCCAGTTGACAACGACCTGGGCGCCGAAGAGGGCGGCGATGCACTGGTGGCCGAGGCAGACGCCGAGGACGGGGATGCCCTTGTTGGCGAAGGGGAGGATGAGCTCGTTGGAGAGGCCGGCCTCGCGGGGGGAACAGGGGCCGGGGGAGATGAGGACGCGTTCGGGGGCGAGGGCAAGGGCGCGGTCCACCGAGATCTGGTCATTTCGGTGGACCTGCATCTCCACCCCCATCTCGCCGAGGTACTGGACGAGGTTGAAGGTGAAGGAGTCGTAGTTGTCGATGACGAGGAGCATCAGGCCTCCCGCTTGCGGGAGTGGACATGGGTGGCATGGCCGAAGAACACCTCGGCGGCCTCCATGACCGTCTCGGAGAGGGTGGGATGGGGATGGACGATGGCGGCGAGGTCCTCGGCCGTGGCGCCCATCTCGACGGCGACGGCACCCTCGCCGATGAGCTCGCCAGCGCCATGGCCGACGATGCCGACGCCGAGGATCCGGTGGGTCTCGGGCTCGAGGATGAGCTTGGTGAGGCCGTCGGTGCGGTCGTAGGTGAGCGCGCGGCCGGAGGCACCCCATGGGAACTTGGCGACCTCGACGGGGATGGAGCGTTGCTTGGCTTCCTGCTCGGTGAGTCCGACCCAGGCGACCTCGGGGTCGGTGAAGACGACGGCGGGAACGACGTAGTCCCTGTTCACGGCGCGGCCTTCGCCGGCGATGTTCCCGACGGCGATGCGGGCTTCCTTGGAGGCCTTGTGGGCGAGCAGGATCCCGCCGGCGATGTCGCCGATGGCGTAGAGGCTGGGGTCGGTGGTCCGCATGCGCTCGTCCACCTTGAGGAAGCCCTTCTCGTCGAGCTGGGCCATGGTGTTTTCAAGGCCGAGGTCCTGGCCGTTGGGGACGCGGCCGACGGAGACGAGGACGCGGTCGTAGAGTTCCTCGAAGGACTTGCCGTCGTGCTCGGAGACGACCTTCACCTGTTTCCCGGCGGAGGCCATCTTGAGCACCTTGCCCTTGAGCCGCATTTCCGAGAAGGCCTTCCTGGCGCGGGCCGCGACGGGGCGGACGAGGTCGGGGTCGGCGCCGGCAAGGATGGTGTCCATGGCCTCGATGAGGGTGACGGTGGAGCCGAGGTTGGCATAGACGGTGCCGAGTTCCATGCCGATGTAGCCGCCGCCGATGACGAGGAGCTTCCCGGGGATGTCAGGCACCTCAAGCGCCTCGGTGGAGGTCATGACGCGGGGGTTGCCGAGGTCGAAGGCCTTGGGGAGGGCAGGGCGGGAACCGACGGCGACGATGGCCTTGTCGAAGCGGTAGTATTGCTGGCCGGAGGCGGTCTCGACACGAAGGGTGGAGGAGTCCTCGAAGTAGCCCTTGCCATGGACGACGGTGACGCCACGCATGCGGGCGAGTGCGGCGATGCCTTGGCCGAGCTTGGAGAGGATGGACTCCTTCCATGCGCGGAGCGTGTCCACCTCGACGCGGGGCTCGCCGAGGAAGATGCCGCGGTGGGCGGATTCCTTGGCGGCCTCGAGCACATGGGAGGCATGGAGCAGGGCCTTGGAGGGAATGCAGCCGCGGTTCATGCACACGCCGCCGAGGCGTGGGTCGCGTTCGACGAGGACGACCTTCTTGCCAAGGTCTGCGGCGTAGAAGGCTGCCGCGTATCCGCCGGGGCCTGCGCCCACGACGACGATGTCGGTCTGGATGGGATCCATGGCTGGGGCGATGGGTGTTAGAGGGAGACGTCGGCCTCGGGGAAGTCTTGGAGTGCCTTGACGAGATCGACGGTGAAGCGGGCAGCGCTGCCGCCGTCGATGATGCGATGGTCGTAGCTGATGGTGATGGGCATGACGGGGCGAGCCTCGATGCCCTTGGGGGTGACGACGGCCTTGGGGGCGGTCTTGCCGATGCCGAGGATGGCGGCCTCGGGCTTGTTGATGATGGGGGTGAAGTGGCCGCCGCCGATGGCGCCTTGGTTGGAGATGGTGAAGGTGCCGCCCTTCATGTCGTCGGGGCCGAGCTTGCGGTCGCGGGCTTTCTCGGCGATGGCGGAGAGCTCGCGGGCGATTTCGAGGAGGGACTTCTTGTCGGCGTCGCGGAGGACCGGGACGAGGAGGCCGGCGTCGGTATCGACGGCGATGCCGACGTGGTAGTAGTGCTTGAGGACGAGGGTTTCCGATACCTCGTTGAGGGAGCTATTGAAGCGGGGGTGCCTCCCGAGGGCGGCGACGAGGGCCTTGATGATGAAGGGCGTGGGGGTGAGGCGTGCGCCGGCCTTCTCGTAGGCGGCCTTGTGGGCAACGCGGAGGGCCTCGACGCGGGACATGTCCACGTCGTCGAACTGGGTGACGTGGGGGAGGGAGACCTTGTTCTCCACCATGCGCGAGGCGATGACCTTCCGGAGCGGGGAGAGCGGCTCGGAGGTGACGGGGCCGTACTGGGCGAAGTCCACGTTGACGGGCTCAAAGACGAGGCCCTTGGGTTCCTCGGCGTAGCGGCCGGCTCGGGCCACGCGCCTTTCGAGCCGGGCGATGTAGCGTCCGAGGTCGTCGATGGAGACGCGCCCGCCGGGTCCGGATCCCCGGACGCGGGAGAGCTTGATGCCGAGGTCGCGTGCGACCTTGCGGACGTAGGGCGATGCCGAGGGCGCCGGGCCATCGTCCGATGCGTCATCGGCGGGCAGGTCGTCGTCCCCGTCGTCGTCGAGGGGGACGGGTGCGGCGGTTTTCTTGGGCTGGGACGAGGCGGGGGCGGGGGCGGCGGGTGCACCGGGCGCACCGGCGGAGCCTGCGAGGGTGAGGATGACGGTCCCGGGTCCGATCTTCTGGCCTTCCTTGACCCGGATTTCCGAGACGGTGCCGGCGGAAGGGGAGGGGACGGGTGCGACGGCCTTCTCGCTTTCGAGCTCGAGGATGGTTTGGCCTACGGCGACGACGTCGCCGGGCTTGACGAGGATGCTAACGACGGCGCCTTCGCCGCCCTCGCCGATCTTGGGGAGTTTTACGTCCATAGAAAAAGACGGGCGAATCTGCGGCCGGAGGCGTTTTGGGGAAAGGGTTTTCTGGGGTCGCATGGATGCTTGCATCCTCGGAAGGCGCGCGAGGACGATCATTCCATGGCGCGCGCAGAGGAGGCCCGGATGGGCCATCAAGGCATGGGAGCCTTGCGGCCGGAGCCCTCGCGCAGGACGTGGATGCGGTTGGCGTCCATGGGGCCGAACTCCTCGGCGGGGTGGTTGGGCCATCGGACGAGGACGCGGTCGGCATGGGGGGCGGAGCCGAGGCCGAAGTGGATGCGGGGGTCATGGCTGGAGTTGTAGCCCTCGTTGGGCTGGTTTTGGCGCCATTGGACGCGGCCGCCGGCCTCGACGCGGACGATGGCATGGCGTGCCTCGCGTCCGCGGGAGTCCACGAGGCCGAGCATGAGCCAACGACGCCGCGGGTCGGCGGCATTGCGCAGGACGCGGATGGGTCCGTCGCGTTGGATGACGACGAGATCCATGGCGCCGTCGTTGTCGAGGTCGCCGGCTGCAAGGCCGCGAGCGACGCCGGGGCCCGGGGTGGATTCGCCTGCGAAGGGCACGAGGGCGAAGCGGCCTGGGGCGGTGCCATGATGGAGGGTGCTGGCCTCGGCGTAGGGGTCGGCGGGGTCCGGTTGGTCTGCGCCGAGGCGGACGCGGCCGTTGGCGACGTAGAGGTCGGGGATGGCATCGTTGTTGAAGTCTGCGAAGGCGAGGCCGAACCCGGTAAAGGGGGTGGAGCCAGCCAT
>CAIYFP010000236.1 GCA_903925515.1 uncultured Verrucomicrobiota bacterium | reverse complement strand
TGGTCCACCCTCAAGCACGAGCTGGTGTACCGCACCGACTTCCTCACCCACGACGAGGCCAGCCTCCAGATCTTCGACTCCATCGCCCGGTTCCATAACACCCGCCGTCTCCACAGCTCCATCGGCTACCTCTCCCCTGCCGACTTCGAGGCCACTTTTTAACGACAAAAAACATCCTTTTTACTGTCCACTTTTTTGAGGCAAGCCCATGCGCTGAAGCCGTGGTGCATGCAGCCCGGATTTCCTCACGCG
Source organism: uncultured Verrucomicrobiota bacterium (assembly GCA_903925515.1). Lineage (GTDB taxonomy): Bacteria > Verrucomicrobiota > Verrucomicrobiia > Limisphaerales > UBA9464 > UBA6176. Next base: position 7,620 of record CAIYFP010000236.1, on the reverse strand, counting down.
GAGACGGGGGAATGCGGTTTCATGGATGGCCCATGCCGAGGTGGATGTCCATCCGCCACGACCGCGTGTTGGCCCGAAGCCTGCGGCAACTCGCCCGCTTGCGGATCACGAGCTTGCCACCTCCTTGCGCGAGGATTTGGAGGGGGGGGAGTCAGGAGAGGAGTTCTTGGATTTCGTCCCATGAGAGGGAGGAGGTGATGGCTTCCTCGCCGGTGAGGGTGGCGGCGACGAGGTCGCGTTTGCGGCGCTGAAGGGAGAGGATCTTTTCCTCGACGGTGCCGCGGGCGATCAGCTTGAAGCTGGTGACGACCTTGGATTGGCCGATGCGGTGGGCGCGGTCGGTGGCTTGGTCCTCGACGGCGGGGTTCCACCATGGGTCGAAGTGGATGACGGTGTCGGCGCCGGTGAGGTTGAGGCCGACGCCGCCGGCCTTGAGGGAGATGAGGAAGACGGGGATGGAGGGGGTGGATTGGAAGCGTTGGACGACATCGGCGCGGTCGGTGGTGGAGCCGTCGAGGTAGCAAAAGGGGATGTCGCGCCGGGCGAGGTCGTCGCGGAGGAGGGCGAGCATGGAGGTGAACTGGCTGAAGACGAGGGCGCGGTGGCCGCCGTCGAGGGCTTGGTCGAGGAGCTCGTGGAAGAGGGCGAGCTTGCCGCTGGGAGGGAGTGGGACGGAGGGCGTGGGAAGGGAGGAATCGTTGCTTGGGGAGGATTGGAGGAGGCGGAGGTCGCAGCAGGCTTGGCGGAGGCGAAGGAGGGCGGTGAGGACGAGCATGCGTCCGCGTGCGAGGGCGTTGGGGCCCGAGGCTTCGTGGACTTCCTTGCGGGTGGCCTCGAGCAACTGGCGATAGACGGCGGCTTGCTCGTCGGTGAGGTCGCAGTAGCTGACTTGCTCGATGCGCGAGGGAAGGTCTTGGGCGACGTCGCGCTTGAGGCGGCGGAGGAGGAAGGGACGGATGCGGCGGGAGAGGCGTGCCATGGCGGCCTTGTCGCGCTCGCGTGCGATCGGGACTTCGTAGCGTTCGCGGAAGTCGTCGGCGTTGCCGAGGAGGCCGGGCATGAGGAAGTCCATGAGGGACCAGAGATCGAGGACGGAGTTCTCGAGTGGGGTGCCGGTGAGGATGAGTCGATGGCTGGCCGGGAGGCTCTTGACGGACTGGGCGTTGCGGGTGTTGCGGTTCTTGATGTGCTGGGCCTCGTCGAGGATGACGGTGTCGAAGTCATGGGCGCGGAGGGCGTCGAGGTCGCGACGGACGAGGGCGTAGGAGGTGATGACGAGGTCTGCGCCGGGGATGCTGGGGAAGAGGGTGCGGCGTCCGGGGCCGTGAAGGGGGACCACCTTGAGGGCCGGAGTGAAGCGTGCGGCCTCGGCGGCCCAGTTGAAGACGAGGGAGGTGGGGCAGACGACGAGGCAGGGCCTGCGTTGCGCCGGGGGGATGGAGGCGCGTGCGGAGGCGAGGTGGGCGAGGACCTGCAAGGTCTTTCCGAGGCCCATTTCGTCGGCCAAGACGCCGCCGAAGCCCTCGTCGCGGAGGAAGCGGAGCCATGCGACGCCGTGGCGTTGATAGGGGCGGAGGACGCCCTCGAGGTCCCCGAGGGGCGGGCATGGGAGGGAGACCTCGCCGGTGGCGGCGCGGGCCTTGGTGCGCCATGCGTCCGGGGCGCGGAGGTCGAGTCCGGCGTCGCGGGCGCCGTTCTCGACGAAGCCGGACTGGGCCTTGGGCAGGCGATATCGGGTGGAGTCGGGGTTGTCGGAGGGGAGTTGGTCTGGGGCGGCATCGACGAGGATTTCCTGGAGTTCCTCGACGGCGCCGGAGTCGATGAGGGCGAGCTTGCCGTTGCGGAGGCGTCTGGAGCCACCGCGGAGGAGTTGCTGGATTTCGGCGGCGGGGATGAGGTTGCCGGAGTCGGAGGCGTAGGCGACGTCGAGGTCGAACCACTGCTCGCCGCTTGGGGTGATGGAGAGGCGGGGGGTGACACGTTCGAACTGGGATTTGGTGGAGCGGTCGAGGCGTTCGTCGAGCTGGACCTGCCATTCGCGTTCGAGGCGTGGATGAAGGCGAGCGAAGTAGTTGAGGACGCGGTCCTGGCCGGAGAGTTGCCAGCGGCCATGGGGATCGGGTCCGGAAAAGCCGGCGGAGCGAAGGCGTAGGACGGCATCCTGCTCGGCGGCGAGGTCACGGGTGCCATAGCGGCGCGGGTTGGCGGGGTCTGGCAGCCATGTTGCCTCGGAGGCTTGGGAGACGCCGAGGGTCATGATGCGGGTGCCGTAGGCGCACTGGAGGGTGGCCGAGAGGCTGGCGATGCCGCCGGCGAGCTCGAGGAGGAATCGCGGGGGCTGGGGTGAGAAGTCGAAGTCGGAGGGCTGGAAGTTGGACTCGAAGGCTTCGGAGGTGGCGAGCGCGGGCCAATCGCGGGAGATGAAGGCGGGGACTTGGGCGCGTGGGAGCTCGACGGGGCTTTGGAGGACGGCGCGGACGGAAGGGGGGAGGGCGATGGGGGCGAGCCTTGGCCTTGGGGTTCGTAGGAAGCACCAGAGCTCGGGACCCATGGGGAGGAGGAGGGGCGTGTCGGCCATGGGCCGCAGGGAGAGTGTGATGGTGCCGTCGGGGTTGAGTTGGGCCTTGAGGGGGAGGGGTGCCGGGGCGGCGTCGATGGAGAGGGGTTGGGAGCGGGCGATGGAGATGCGAGGGAAGCCCTTGAGGGCATGGAGGAGGGGGAGGGCATCCTGGAGGGGAGCCTGGAGTATTCCCGGGGTGTTGCCGCGGGCAACGGCCTCGGCGGCGGCGGCGACGGCCTCGTCGTCGGGGGCGAGGGAGGCAGGGCCCCGGCGTGCGCAGGTGTCGAGTGGGGCGCGATCGGGGCCGGACGATCCTTCGAGGACGAGGTGGAGGCGTCCGCGCTGGAGGGAGTCGATGAAGTTGGGCGGGAGGACGACGTGGAGGGAGAGAGGGCGGGCGTTGGGGAGTCGCTGGAGGCGGAGGGAGGCTGGCGACGGCTTGGGGGCTGGGCTGGGCTGGAGGCTGGCTGGGGGCGAGGGCTTGGGGGCGGGAGGGGGCTTGAGCCAATGGAGGCCGACGGCGACGGCGTGGGGGCAGATGGTGCCGAGCTCGCGGGCTTGGCGGCAGGTGCAGAGGTTGTCGATGTCGAGGTCGGAGCGGATAACGAGGCTGGCGCGGTAGGAGGTGTCGCCGGACTGGACGACGCCCTTGAGGAGGGGAGGGGACCAGTTGGAAGAAAGGACGGCGCCGTGGGCGAGAAGGAGGCGAGCGTGCTGGACGGCCTCCCAGCCGGCGGATTGTTGGAAGAAGGCCTCGGAGAGGGTGACGAGGGGCATGGTGCGCCGGAGGGGGGGCGCGGCGCGGGTCAGGCCACGCTACGCGCGAGTTCCTCCTCGAAGTCCACGATTTCCTTCATGTGACGGAGGAACCATGGGTCGATCTTGGAAAGCTTGTGGACCTCCTGCTCGGAGAAGCCGGCGCGGAAGGCATGCCGGATGAAGAAGACGCGCTCGGCGTTCGGGACGGAGAGCCTCCGCGAGATGAGGTCGCGGGGGAGGATGTCCCGGTCGCCGTGGAGCTCGGTGCCGATGCGCCATGGCTTGCCATCGCCCCCGAGGCCGGAGCGGCCGATCTCGAGGGAACGGAGGCATTTCTGGAGGGATTCCTTGAAGGTGCGGCCGATGGCCATGGCCTCGCCGACGGACTTCATCTGGGTGGTGAGGGTGGGGTCGGCCTGGGGGAACTTCTCGAAGGCGAACCGCGGGATCTTGGTGACGACGTAGTCGATGGTGGGCTCGAAGGAGGCGGGGGTTTCGCGGGTGATGTCGTTGCGGATTTCGTCGAGGAGGTAGCCGACGGCGAGCTTGGCGGCGATCTTGGCGATGGGGAAGCCGGTGGCCTTGGAGGCGAGGGCGGAGGAGCGGCTGACGCGAGGGTTCATCTCGATGACGATCATGCGTCCGGAGGCGGGATCGACGGAGAACTGGATGTTGGAGCCGCCGGTTTCGACTCCGACGGCCCGGATCACGGCGAAGGAGGCGTCGCGCATGATCTGGTATTCCTTGTCGGTGAGCGTCTGGATGGGGGCGACGGTGATGGAGTCGCCGGTGTGGACGCCCATGGGGTCGAAGTTCTCGATGGAGCAGACGATGACGCAGTTGTCGGCGCGGTCGCGCATGACCTCCATCTCGTACTCCTTCCAGCCGAGGAGGGATTCCTCGATGAGGATTTCGGAGACTGGGGAGAGGTCGATGCCGCGCTTGGCGATTTCCTCGAACTCCTCGGTGTTGTAGGCGATGCCGCCGCCGGTGCCGCCGAGGGTGAAAGCGGGGCGGATGATGAGGGGAAGGCGGCCGATGCGGTCGGCGACGGCGCGGGCCTCGTCCATGTTGTGGGCGGTGCCGGAGATGGGGACGTCGAGGCCGATCTTGAGCATGAGTTGCTTGAAGGCCTCGCGGTCCTCGCCGCGGTGGATGGCGTCGGCCTTGGCGCCGATCATCTCGACGTCATGACGTTCGAGGGTGCCGGCCTTGTGGAGGGCCATGGCGGTGTTGAGGGCGGTCTGGCCGCCGAGGGTGGGGAGGAGCACGAGCTTGCCGAGGGCGCCGATGCGCTGCATTTCGGCCTTCTCGCGGACGATGATCTTCTCGATGGCATCCGGGGTAATGGGCTCGATGTAGGTGCGCTCGGCGAACTCGGGGTCGGTCATGATGGTGGCCGGGTTCGAGTTGACGAGGACGACGCGGTAGCCCTCCTCGCGAAGGGCCTTGCAGGCCTGGGTGCCGGAGTAGTCGAACTCGCAGGCTTGGCCGATGATGATGGGGCCTGCGCCGATGATCAGGACCGTGTGGATGTCCGTGCGTTTTGGCATGACGTCAAAAGAGCGGCGCGATGCAACGGCATCGGGCGGTGCTTGTCAGGGGTTTTTTGGAAGGGAAGGACGCGATGCTGGCGGGTGGTGAAGGTTCCAGAGGATGCGGAGGCCTTCGAGGGTGAGATGGGGTGCGACGGCGGAGATTTCGGGGAGGCGCCGGGCGATGAGGGCGGCATAGCCGCCGGTGGCGACGACGGGGAGGGCGGGGTGACGGAGCTCGGACTTGAGGTCGGCGACGATTTGGCGGACGAGGCCGCGGTAGCCATGGACGGCGCCGACGAGCATGGCGTGGCGGGTGGAGCGGCCGATGGGGGAGCGGGGCTCGGAGATCCGGATGCGGGGGAGGAGGGCGGTTTTTTCGTGGAGGTAGTCGGTCATGGCCGCCAAGCCCGGGGCGATGACGCCGCCCACGTAGGCGCCGGAGGGCGAGACAACGTCGAAGGTGACCGCGGTGCCGAAGTCCACGACAACCACGGGTGCGGCGAATCGGGTGAAGGCGGCGAGGGCGTTGGCGAGGCGGTCTTGGCCGATGGAAGAGGGGCGCGGGTAGTCGATGGCGAGGCCTTGGAGGGTGGACGGGGAGAGGACGATGGGCGGGGTCTTGCACAGGCGGCGGAGGGCGCGCAGGGCAGGCGAGGTGGCCATGGGAACCACGGAGGCGACGGCGGCGCCGTCCAAGGGGGCGTGCTTGGGGTAGAGGCGTGCGAGTTGGCGAGGGAGGCGTCCGGAGAGGACGTCGCCGGTGGGGATGTCATGGGTCTTTCGGACGCGGGAGGCGTTGCCGAGGCCGAGGTGGGCATGGGTGTTGCCGATGTCGAGGAGGAGGGTCATGGGCGGCGGTCGAGGTGAACGTCGCCGCCCACGATACGTTCGAGGGCGCCGTGCTCGGTGCGGACGAGGAGAGCGCCGTCCTCGTCGAGGGCCTCGGCCCTGCCGGTGATGGAGCGCGAGCCCACGGAGATCGAGACATGGCGTCCGAGGGTGGAGCATCGGCGCATCCACTCGTCACCGACCTCATGGAAGTCACCATCGCGGAGGCGGGAGTAGAGGCGGTCAAGCTCTGCGAGGACGGCGGTGGCGAGGGCGGGGCGGTCGATGGGACAGCCGGCCTCGGCGGCGAGGGACGTGGCGACGTGTTGGAGGTGGGGCGGGAAGGATTCAGCGGGGATGTTGACGTCGATGCCGATGCCGAGGACGGCATGGCGGACGCGGTCGAGCTCGGAGGCGAGCTCAAGCAGGATGCCGGCGACCTTGCGATGGCCGACCAAGATGTCGTTGGGCCACTTGATTTCGGGGCGGAGGGGCGTTTGGCGCTCGATGGCGCGGGCGACGGCCACGGCGGCGAGAATGGTGAGCTGGGTGGCGAAGGAAGGGTGGAGTGGAGGGCGAAGGAGGATGGAGAACCAGAGGCCCATGCCAGCCGGGGAGAGCCATGTGCGTCCGAGACGGCCGCGGCCCTCGGACTGGGACTCGGCGAAGACGACGGAACCCTCGGGAAGGCCGTCGCGGGCGAGCTTCTCGACGATGTCGTTGGTGGAGGAGGTTTGGCTGAAGACGCGGATGTCGCGTCCGATGAAACGCGGCTCTTGGAGGCGAGCCATGAGGTCGTCGCCGTGGAGGGCGTCGGGGCTGTTGCGTAGGATGTAGCCGTGGTGGGGGCTGGCCTCGATTTCGTAGCCGTGGCGCCGGAGGTCCTCGACGCGGTTCCAAACGGCGGCGCGGCTGACGCCGAGGAGCTTGGCGAGACCGGCGCCGGAGGCGCCCGAGTGGCCGGCAAGGCGGAGGGCGCGGAGGATGAGGACGTCCGGGTTCACGCGAAGTCGAGGGCGAGGTCGGCGGCCGGGGCGGAGTGGGTGATGGCGCCGGAGGAGATGAAGTCCACGCCGGTTTCCGCGATGGCGCGGACGGACTGGAGGGTCACGCCGCCGGAGGCCTCGGTGAGGCAGCGTCCGGCGACGATGGCGACGGCCTCGCGGAGGGTGTCGGGCGGCATGTTGTCGAGGAGGATGATGTCGGCCCCGGCGTCGGCGGCGAGGCGGACCTGGGCAAGCGAGTCGGCCTCGACCTCGACGCGGAGGGACGGGTAGAGGGAGCGCGCCCGGTGGATGGCGGCGGCGACGGGGTTTGGGGATTCGTGGGCGAGGGCGGCGAGGTGGTTGTCCTTGATGAGGAGCATGTCCCAGAGGCCGACGCGGTGGTTGGAGGCGCCGCCGCAGGCGACGGCGTGTTTTTCGAGGAGGCGCCAGCCCGGGGTGGTCTTGCGGGTGTCGAGGATGCGAGCGCGGGTGCCATGGATGGCCTCGACGAAGCGTGAGGCGAGGGTGGCGACGCCGGAGAGGCGTTGGACGAAATTGAGGGCGGTACGTTCGGCGGTGAGGAGGGCGCGTGCGGGGCCTTCGAGGACGAGGGCGGGGTCGCCGAGGGCAAGGCGTGAGCCGTCCATGGCGGCGGAGAGGATGGCGATGTTTGGGGAGAGCTGATGGAACGCCTCGATGGCGAGGGCGACTCCGCAAAGGACGAGGGGTTGACGGGCGCGGAGGAGGGCGCGGGCGGCATGGTTGGGCGGGATGCAGGCGAGGGTGGTGACGTCGCCGAGGCCGACGTCCTCGCGGAGGGCGCGGGCGACGGCATCATGGACGAGGGCGTGGGGGAGGCCTTGCATCCGGGGGTGGGAGGGTGAGGGGCGATGGGCGATGGGCGACGGGGGAGATCGGAAGAGCGTCGTGTAGGGAAAGAGTGTTCAGA
>CAIYFP010000235.1 GCA_903925515.1 uncultured Verrucomicrobiota bacterium | reverse complement strand
TCCTCGACCACCGGCTACACGCTGGGAAGCCTCCGGCTTCATGGCAGATGGACGCCGAGGTCACTTGGGATGTGGCCATCCGCGCGCATGCCGCAGTCGCCCATCCGCTACGACGGCGTGTCGGCACGCAGCCTGCCGCAACTTGCCCGCTTGGGGATCGCGAGCCTCCCTCCTCCTTACGCGAGGATTTGGGATGCCTGTTCGTCCGCCCGCTCATGCATCCCGAGGCTGGGGCACGCTTCGGCTTGGGAGAGGCGGACGGACACGTCCTTCGCCGGGACATGGCGCCGGTGCTCTTTCCGGCGAGCGACCCGGCCTAGCGGGTCCGCACGCCGTGCCGGATGGCGATTGCGCGCGATCGCCCCCGACTTTGGGGCGCATGGCGGGCAAGGGGGCGCGGATCAAGGCTTGCGCCGGGGCGCGTCATGGGGTTCCTAGGGCGGCGTGTCCACAAGCTCGCAAGGTTTGGCGCCGACGCGCCTTGGCCAATGGCTGGCGCGGGCGCCGTCCCCCGTCTTCGTCGGGTTTGCGGTGCTTGCGGCATTCGCGACGTACTTCGCGATGTATGCGTTCAGGAAGCCGTTTGCGGCGGCGCGTTTCGACGGGGAGATGCTGCTGGACGCGAGCTGGGTGGTGTGGGGGCGAGCGCTGACGTTGAAGCTCGAGCTGAAGACGGCGTTGGTGATCAGCCAGGTGCTGGGGTACTGCGCCTCGAAGTACCTCGGGATCAAGGTGTGCTCGGAGCTGACGGCGGCGAGGCGCGCGATGGCGTTGCTGGTGCTGGTGGGAATCGCCCAGGCGGCGCTGGTGCTCTACGCGGTGCTCCCCGGCGGATGGAAGGCGGCCGCGATCTTCGCGAACGGGCTCCCGCTGGGGATGGTGTGGGGGTTGGTGGTGGGGTATCTCGAAGGACGGCGCACCTCGGAAATCCTCCTCGCGGGCCTCAGCTTGTCGTTCATCGTGGCAAGCGGCATCACGAAGGACTTCGGTCGCGCGTTGATGTCCGGGACGGCGGCGGACCTCTGGGAGGCCGTGCCATGGTTGGGGACGACCGTGGCGGGGATGCTGGGCAAGGTGAGCGAGTCATGGATGCCGGCCGTTGCCGGGTTCCACTTCCTTCCCGTGTTCGCCCTGTCCGTGTGGATGCTCAAGCAACTGCCCCCGCCCTCGGCGGCGGACCGCGTGGAACGGGTGGAGCGCGAGCCCATGGGGCGCGCGGCGCGGGGCGCCTTCCTGCGCGAGTTTGGCCCCGGGCTGGGGTTGATGTGCCTCGCATACTTCTTCCTCACGGCGTACCGCGACTACCGGGACAACTACCAGGTGGAGCTCTTCGACGGGCTGGGCTACGCGTACGGGTCCAACAAGACGATCATCAGCCGCGCCGAGACGGTGGTGATGCTGGGGGTGATGGGGGTGCTCGCGTTGCTCAACCTCGTGAAGGAGAACCGTCGTGGCCTGATGGCCGCCTTCGGGGTGATGACGGCCGGCCTGCTGACGCTGGGCGCGGCCACGCTCCTGCACCAGGCGGGGGTCCTCAGCGGGTTCTGGTGGATGACGCTGACCGGGCTGGGGTCGTACCTCGCCTACGTCCCCTACGGCTCCGTGTTGTTCGACCGGCTGATGGCGTCCACTTCGGTGGCCGGGACGGCGGTGTTCGCGATCTACCTTGCGGACTCGATCGGGTACACGGGCTCGGTGGGCGTGCAGTTGTACAAGGACCTCATGGCGCACGGGCAGTCGCGGCTCGGGTTCTTCGTGGGGTTCACATGGTTCATGTGTGTCCTCGGGTCCGCCTGCCTCGCGGCGAGCGCGGCCTACTTCTGGCGGAAGACGCGGCCGGGCGCCGCGTGAAGACGGCTTGCCAAGCGATGCCTCCAACGCGTAAGCAGCGGGCGCGTTGAGCGGGAAATCCTTCAAGGTGATCGGGGCCGACGGCGCGGAGTATGCCGCCGAAGGGCTGGACGAGCTTCGCTCCTGGGTGGGCGACGGACGGGTCGGGCGCGAGACCATGGTGTGGAGCCCGGAAGACGGGCTGTGGCGCCGGGCGGCGGAGCGGCCGGAGCTGCGGTGGGACCTTCCGGAGTCCCCGCCCGTGATCGGCGCCCCGCCCACCGCGGGCACGGGCGAACCCGAGGCGAGGCCATGCCCGGCGGCGGGAGCCCCGGCGGGGATCGGCGCAAGGCTGGCCGCCGGCACGCTGGACCTCGTCGTGGCCTTGCTGCTCTTCAACCTCGCGAGCATTCCATGGGCGGACGAGTTGCGCGCCATGCAGGCCCAAGTGGCGGCCGAGGCCAGCAAGGCCGTGCCGGACATGGGCCTGATGCTGCGCGCGAACGGGGTGTTCTTCGGCGCCTTCCTTCTCCTCCGCATGCTGTACACGGGCGTCTTCCATGCCGTCGTCGGGGCGACGCCCGGGAAGCTGGCGTTCGGTCTCAGGCTGGTCGCCATGGACGGCGGCGCGCCCGGGGCCTTGCGGGTGCTTCTGCGCACGATCCTCGAAAACCTCACGCTCGCGACGCTCGGCGTTGGGTTTGGCGTCATGATGCTGGGCGGGGACGGACGGGCATTGCACGACCTGCTGGCGGGGACGCGCGTGACGAGCCGGCACGCGTAGGACGAGACGATGGGGCAGGGCGGCGCGGGACATGCCTTGCGGCCCCGGTGGACCTCAAAACGGCGGTGGGTGTGCGGATCCGGCAATCCCCCGGGTGGAGCCAAGGCATGGCCCATGCTGTGGGCCGCGTGCCCTCACGCGGCGGCAAGGATGCCGCGCCCCCGTGCGTCGGGGGCAGCGTGGCAGCGCCATGGTGCCGCTGGGACGTGAGCAGGTTGAATCCAAGGTTGCACGGGCAGGGGCGTGCGTATGAAATCGCGGAGTTCCCCATGAAGACGACGAACCGAGGTGGTTTCACGTTGATCGAGTTGCTGGTCGTGATCGCGATCATCGCGATCCTTGCTGGCATGTTGCTTCCCACGCTGGCCCGGGCCAAGGCCAAGGGGGACCAGACGGTGTGCCTGAACAACCTCAAGCAGGTCGCCCTCTTCATGAACCTCTACATCGAGGACAACAACGACACCTACCCCTCCCATCGCAACCATGGCCTGAACACCGCCGACGAGCCCCCTTCCCGCACGAACTGGTGGGGCACGACCATCCTTCCGCCGGGCCAGCGTTACTCCAACCTGTTTCGTTGCCCGAGCATCAAGGGACGCCGCCTCGACAACGGCGTGAAGTGGCAGTGGGCCTTCGACCCGCACAAGGTCGGCTACGGCATGAACACCTACTTCCTGAGCCTCTGGCCCTATCCCACCGCCGAAATCACCGTGTCAGGCATCCGCTTCGACGTGAAGCCATGGTTCAAGCGTTCCCAGATCGTCTCCCCGTCCCAGTGCCTGCTCGTCGGCGACGCCATGCCCAAGGCCGACGGTTACTGGAGCAGCAGCCTTTGGTGGCCCAACTCCTGCATGGACAAGAAGGTCTCCAACGGCGGCTTCGAGGGAGTGGATCAGATCCGGCACCAGAACAAGGGCGTCGTGGTCTTCACCGACGGCCATAGCGAGGCGCGCAAGGACAGCACGATCAACCCGCCCGTCGATCCCGGCTCCGGCAACGCCAAGGGCCTGATCAACTCCGAATTCTGGGACCCGCTCAACCGCGCCCGGCGCTAATCCGCCGCCCCGCCCGCGTTCACTTCCCGCGCAGGTGCTTGTCGAACCAGTCTGCGAAGGTGGCGAGGTCGTTCTCCATGTTGGCCCACCCGTGGTCCGCGCCCGGCTTCACGTCGAGGCGCACCACCGCCCCCACGGCGTCCGCCCTCTTCTTGTAACTCTCCGCCTGGTACAGCGGCACCAGCCCGTCCTTGTCGCCGTGGATGATGAGCGTGGGCGGCGTGGAGGGCCCGAGGCCATGGATGGGCGAGATCTCCGGCCCCAGCTTGAGACGGTCCTCCATGTTCTCCGACCGCGGCCCGAAGGCTGCGTGAAAGGCCCTGCCCACCTTGCCCACCCCCACCTGCGTGTCGCCGGGGCCGGACCAGTTCTCGAAGTCCGTGGGCGGGAAGAAGCATGCGGCCGCCTGGACCGCCGACGAGGCCCGGTCCACGGGGTCCTTCGCCCTCGGGTCGCCCGGTCGCCCTTGCGTCGCCAACGTCAACGAAAGATGCCCGCCCGCCGAGCCGCCGAACACGCCCAGCTTGTCCGGGTTCACCCCGTGCGACGCCGCATGCGTCCGGATCCAACGCACCGACCGGTGCATGTCCTCGGTGATCTCCGGGATCGTGAACTTGGGCTGCGACCCGTGCACGACCGCATACACCGTGTACCCGCGCCCGAGGATCTCCCGCATGTACGACGGGTTGATGCCGTCGTGCGACGAGAAGAACCCGCCCGAGATGACGGCCACGACGCCGAAGCCGTTGGTGTTCGGGGGCTGGAGGATGTCGAGGGTGAGGGCGGTGCCGAACTTGCGCCCGTAGATGACCTCGGAACGCCGGACCCCGGGGAGGTCGGCGCCGTGGAGGGTGGCGGCAAGAGCAAGGACGACAGCAAGGGCAGGGAAGTTCATGGAGTGGCTTGGCTCGTGGCAAAGGGCGAACGGCGGATGGCGAATGGGGCCGGCTCAGGCCTCCATGTCGCGCGTGTAGTAGAGCAGGCGTCCGCAGTTGGAGCAGTTGACGAGGTCGTTCTGGGCCTTGGCATGCAGGAATACCTGCATGGGCAGCTTCACATGGCATCCCCCGCAGGTCTGGCGATTCACGCCCACGACGACGTTGTCCCCGCGGGTCTTCAGGATGCGCTCGTAGCGGCCGACGGCGGCGGGGTCGAGCGAGGCGGCATGCTGGGCGCGTTGCTCGATGACGCTGGCCAGCTCGGCCTTGAGGTTGGCCTCACGGGCATCGACGTCCGCAACCTGCTGGTCGGTCTCCTTCCTTTGGGCGGTGGCGACGGCGCCGGCGGCATGGACCTCCTTGGAGAGGGCCTCGACGCGTTCCATCAGCTCGATCTCGCGGTCCTCGATCCTGCGGATGTCGGCCTCGTTCGATTCGATCTGGTGCTGGAAGGCCTTGTACTGGTCGTTGGACCGGGTGGCCTGTTGCTCGCCCTGGAGCTTTTGGATTCGCTGCCGGAGCGAGCTGGCCTCCAGTTCCAGCGCCTTCCGTTCGCTCTCGGCCGCCCCAAGCCGCCGCTTGGCATCATCCAAGGCAGCTTGGGCCCCCGACGACTTGCCTCGCAGCAGCGTTCGTTGCGGCCCGACGGTTTCCAGCTCCGCACGCAGGCGGATCATCCGGCGGTCGCGGTCTTGGAGCACAAGCAGGCCTTCGATGATGGGGAGCATGTTGGTCCCACGCTACCGCCCGCCGTTGCCCAGCGTCAATTTGCGCGAACACGCCCCGGATCCGCGCGCAAGCCATCCTTGAGTGCCCGGCTCGCGCCCCACCCTGCGCCGACGGAGGGTGGACCCCGCACGATCTCTTCGTGGCTTCGTGTCACCCAAACCGCGTCCCGTGCGGCGATCCCAAGCGTCAGGAAGCAGGGAATGGCTCGCACGAGGACACGAGGACGCGAAGGGCCTCCCACCTCCGTGCGCGAGGATTCGGGACACGCCACACGGCGTCCCATGCGTCGGCTCCGTGAGTTTTGGAGCGGGGGATTCCCCGATGCCTGCGCGGGGAATGGGGCGCCCGAATGGGCTTTCTCCGTCTTGGGACCGAGGCACGTGCCGTGTCCATGGCACGAGGTGCGGCCCCGGGTGGGGCCCAACGGACGGATGCGATTCCTCGCCCCATCGCATGGCGCACGTCGAGAAGGTTGGGGAAGCCGAAAGGGAATCGCCCCGGATGCCGCCGTGCCTCCCCGAGGGGTGCCAGGCGTGCCCGGGGCGACGACGGCTCCGCGGCCCGTGATGAGGCGCAGGCCTTGGGCCTTACTTGGCGTCTTGGTACTTCTTGAGGGTGGCCTCCATCTCGGCCTTTTGTGCGGCGGGTGCCAGCGCAACGGCCTTCCTTTGCTGCGCCACCGCCTCCGACTTCTTGCCGTTGTCGAAGAGGGCGCGGGCGTAGGTGTCGAGGATGGCGGGGTCCTTTTCCTTGGAAGCAGCGACGGCAGCCTTGGCGACGTTCATGGCGAAGTCGGTGTCACGCGTCTTGACCTGCGGCGAGGTGAGGATGTTCCACGCGATGGCATTCAGGATTTGCGGGTCCTTGTCGGCCATCGCGACCAACGGGTTGCCTAGCTCGGCGAGACCCTTGGCATCGGACTTCGACGCGGCCTGCATGTACTTCATGAACGCCGAGTTCAGCTCCTGCATCTTGGCCTGCTTCGCCGCGCGCCCGTCGAACTCCTTCTGGGCCGCGACCATGTCGTACGTGCCCGCCACGATCTCCTCGATCGCGGTGTCGAGGCCCGACATGGGATGCCCGACCCATGCAACCCGGCCCTGCTTGTCCACGATGAACGCCGTGGGGATTCCGTTCTGGCCATAGGCGCCCATGTAGTCCCCCGACGTCTTGCGGTCCGAGTCCAGCGCCACCACGTAGTCCATCTTCTCGGCCATCTTCTTCACGAACGGCTCCACCTTGGCCGCCGTCTCGTCCGAGATGCCCACGATCGTCACCCCCTTGTCCTTGAACTTCTTTTGGAGCTCGGTCAGGTGCGGGATCGAGTCGCGGCACGGCGGGCACCATGTTGCCCAGAACTCCACCACGTACACCTGCTTGCCCTTGCCAGCCGCCAGATCCACGGCGTCGCCCTTCACGGTCTTGGCGAGGGTCAGCGGCTTGGCAGGGTCGCCCAGCTTGGCCGCGTTGAGGACGAGTGTGCCCGCAAGCCCGAGGGCGGCGGCCAAGAGAGGACGAAGTTTCATTTTGTTAACCTTTCTGGCCCAACCCAACCCTACCGCCGCCGAGAATCAAGCCCCGCGTGACTTCCCCTGATCCCCGCGCCAGCGCTTCCTGAGCGCCCGGTTCTCGCTTCACGCGACCCCGCCGGAGGGTGGACCCATCAGGATCTCTTCGTGTCTCCGAATGAAACCGCCCGTTGGCCGCCGGCGCAGGTTTCACGGGCCCCATCCACCAAGGCCTGCCATGGCCCCGGTCGTTGTGTGATCAAAAAAGCGGCGTCGCGTTCGGCGATCCCGTGAGTGGGGAAGCCGGGAATGCCTCGCACGAAGAAGGCAGGCGCGTGGATGCTCAGGCCGGGTTCATGCCCATCCACCACGATGGCGTGTTGGCACAAGGGCTGCCGCAACCCATTCGCCTGCGGATCGCGAGCTTCCTCCCTCCTTGCGCCGGCATTGGGGGCCTCAACGCCCCAACTCCCCGGCCATCGTCGCCATCCGCTCGCTCCGGTCCGCCGCCTCTCGCCATGCCTTGGCAATCTCGTCGCTCCGCTCGACCCCGTCCCCCCTCTCGTACCGCGCCGCCAACGCCCGTTGCGCCCCCGGCGATCCCTTCCGCGCCTCCTGCTTTTGGAACTCCAGCAGCCGGGCATCCGCCGCCATGTCGTTGCCCGACGCCGCCACGTCACGCCCACGCCCTGCGCTTGCCCGCCCCGACGCGAACGCCGCCTGCAAGCCCGGTTGCGGCGCCCCCGCCATGGGCATCGCGCCCATGCCCATCCCCGGCATCATGCCTCCCCGCATCAGCAACTCGGGCGCAAACATGGCCGCCGCTCCCGTCCAGTTCGGGTTCGCCATCGGCATTCCCATCCCGCCCATCCCCATCATCCCGGTCCCGGCCATCATCATCGGGCGTGTCACCCCCGGGATGCCCCGGCCGTGGGCGTCCACGTGCGGGAAGACAAACAAGCCCGTGCCCTGCGCCCGGCACGACCCCGTCCATGCCCCGTCCAACCACGCCGCCGCGCCCAGCGTCATGGCCATGATCACCCGTGCCGATCGTTCCTTCATGCTGCCTTCGTACCCGCGTCGCCGCGCCTTGCCAACCCCTGTTTGGCCTCGCGTGCCATCGCCGCCTTCACGCTCGCGCTCGACTCGGTCGGCCGGGCCGCCAAGACGGACGCCCGCGCGCGCGGCGGGAGCGGGAGCCGCCAACCGACAGGATTTGCCGGTTGCCGGCGACGCGGGCCTTTGGACAGCATTCGCCAACTCCACGAGCGCATGCGCAACGTCATCTGTTCACCCACGGTCCTTGCGGCGGCCCTTGGCCTCGCCGCCCTCGCCCCGTCCTTGTCCGCCGCCAACCCGGCTGACGAACCCGCGCGCGGGCCGTTCTGGTCCGGCACCATCCTGCTCGGCAAGGACAACGGCGCCGCCATGAAGGGCCTCGCCATCTCCCTCGGCCCCGATCGCCGCAACCACGTCGTCTATGACCTAGACACCCTCCGCGTCGCCTCGGCGTGGTCG
>CAIYFP010000234.1 GCA_903925515.1 uncultured Verrucomicrobiota bacterium | reverse complement strand
CTTCCCTCCCAACTGAATCGATCCGGCTAAATGCCTCGGCGCCGTGCCGAATCCCCGCGCAAGCAAGGGGGAATCTCGCGATTCCCAAGCGGATGGATCGCGGCAGGCTGCCTCCCAACATGCCATCGCGGCGGATGGGCAGGAACCCCGGTTGGGGCAAGCCTCATCTAGGCCGATGCCGTTGGGAGGGAAGTGATGGCGAAGCGGATCCCTCCGCAAGACGGGGAGTGAGCGGGAGACGCCGAGGCACACCCCGGGGGGCGGCTTGCTCCATGGTCAAACAGGAACACGTCCCGGTCATCGCCCCGCGACCTCAGGGCCGCAGCCAATGACAGGTGTATCCCCCCGGGTTCTTCACGAGGTAGTCCTGGTGAAAGGGCTCGGCGACCGACCAGTTCTTGATGGGCTCGACCGTGGTCACGATTCGGGATGGCCAGCGACCTGAGACCTGCGCCACGCGAATGGCCTCCACCGCCGTCTTCCGCTGCTCCTCGCTCGCATAGAAGATCGTGCTGCGGTAGCTCGTCCCGCGATCGTTCCCCTGCCGGTTCAGCGTCGTGGGGTCGTGCATCCGGAAAAACCAGTCCGTCAGCAAGGTGCCGAACGAGATCTTCGCGGGGTCAAACACGACCTTCACCGCCTCGGCGTGCCCAGGGTGGTTCTGGTAGGTCGCGTTGGTGTTCATGCCGCCGCAGTAGCCCACCTCCGTCCGGACGACGCCGTCGATCTTGCGCAACAGGTCCTGCATCCCCCAGAAGCAGCCGCCAGCAAGGATCGCCGTCTCGGTGCCCCCGCCCGACTTGCCCGGGATCACCACGCCCTCGCGCTCAAAGCGAGCAAGGTATTTCGCGTATCCCTTCCGCTCCATCTCCGCGAGCGGCACGAACTGGAGCGATGCGGAATTGATGCAGTAGCGCAGGCCGCCGCGGATCGGCGGGCCGTCGTTGAACACGTGCCCGAGATGGCTGTTGGCGGTGGAACTGCGGACCTCGATTCGCCGCATGCCATGGGAAAAGTCGGGCTTCTCAACCACCTCGCCCGCCTCGATCGGCTGGGTAAACGCAGGCCAGCCACAGCCGGAGTCGTACTTGTCGAGGCTGCTGAAAAGGGGCTTGCCGCCGACCACGTCCACGTAAATGCCGGGCTCGAAGTGCTTGTCGTACTCGCCGCTGAAGGCCCGTTCCGTGCCGTTCTGCTGCGTGACCTGGTATTGGACCGGGGTGAGTCGGGCCCGAAGTTCCGCGTCGGTTGGCTTCACAAATGGGGATGGCTGGTTGGTGCTCCCGGGCGCGGCATCCGCTGCCCGCGGCCCGCGAACCGGCGCCGTGAACTGCGCGGAGACGGACAGGAACGACGCAAGGGCGAGGAACAAGGGAACCAGCCGGGAAAAGCTCATGATCGCACCGAATTTCAAGCCAAGGTTCCAGAGCCCTGCCGATCCCGCAAGGGACGGAGTTCAACCCGAGGCAAAGGGGTCACATCTAAACGTTTGACATTTCTGGCGATCCGATTGGTTGGCATGCCCTTGGGGGCGAAACTTCCCTCGCCGCAGTCGCTCGACCCCTGACGCCATCCGAGCGGCCCGGGGCATCAGGGCGGACGCATGCGACCCTGTCGCTCGCCGAGGCGAGGATGCCGGGAGCCGACGTCCCGGCGAGCCATCCTCCCTCGTGGACGAATCAGGGGCAGGCATCCCGAGACAGCGAGTGGTCCGACAGCGTGACCCGACGGGGATGGACCGGACCGCTTGGTGGTGTGCCGGAGCACGGCGCGGGGAGCCGAGGAGAGGGCCATGCTGGGGCGTCCGATGACGCGGCTGACGGAGGAGTTGGGAAAGATCGACGCCTCGCTGCGGCGTCGGCCCGCGACGGAGATCGGGCCGGAGGAGCGGGGGATCGTGCGATGGATGGACAAGGACCTTGCGGCGGCGCGACGGGTGAGGGCGGAGATCATCCGGGATGGGACGGGACGCGCGATCGAGCTGGAGATGAG
>CAIYFP010000233.1 GCA_903925515.1 uncultured Verrucomicrobiota bacterium | reverse complement strand
AGGCCGGTGCGGAAGGACCTGCCCATCACGGCGGTGTTCAGCGTGCCGATCACCAACGCGATGCCGTTCGGGCGGGTGCTCTTCGTGGACACGACCCTGCTCCCGGGAACGGTGACGTTGGAATGCTTCGGGCACTCCATCGAGATGGTGCCGCGGACGTTGTTTATCGACCTCAAGGAGGTGGGCTGGACGCCGGGCACCAACATTGTGCTGGACGCGTCCAGCAAGCCCTCGCCCGAACGTCTCAAGACGCCGGGACAGCAATGGAAGGGACGGTAGGCTGGTTGCCACCCGCCCCAACGACCGCACGCCCCGAACGAGCGCAACGACCCCGTCACGAATCGAAGACACCCATGGAAAGCATGACGCCATCGGCCCGCGACGCCGCTGCAAGCCCGGGCACCCTCCACCTTCACCTGCCGCCGGGCGTGTCGCTGCACCGGCTCGACAACGGCCTTGAAGTCCTCGTGCGCGAGGACCGGTCCGCGCCGGTCGTGAGCGCACAGGCATGGTGCCGGGCGGGCTCGATCGACGAGGGCCCATGGCTGGGGGCGGGGTTGTCGCACGTGCTGGAGCACATGTTGTTCAAGGGCACGACCACGCGGGGCGCGGGCCGGATCGACCAGGAAGTGCAGGCGGCGGGCGGCTACATGAACGCCTATACGTCGTTCGACCGCACCGTCTATTGGATCAACGTGCCCAACACCGGCGCCGCCACCGCCATCGACATCCTCTGCGACATCTTCCAGAACGCCACGATCCCGGCCGACGAGCTGGCGAAGGAGCTGGACGTGATCCGGCGCGAGATGGACATGGGCCGGGACGACCCGGGCCGCCGCGCGAGCATGGGCTTGTTTTCCGCGGCCTACGCGCGCAGCCCCTACCGGTTCCCGATCATTGGGTTGATGGACCATTTCAACCGGGTGACGCGCGACGACCTCATGGCCTACTACCGGGAGAAGTACGCGCCCAACAACTGCTTCATGGTCGTGGTCGGGGACGTGCGGACGGACGACGTGTTGCGGCAGGTACGGGAGGCGTTCAAGGGGACGCCGGGGCGGCCGGTGCCCGCGACGGTGATCCCGGAGGAGCCCCGCCAGACGGTGGCGCGGCAGGTGATCGACGAGGCGCCCGTGGAATTGGCGCACTTCAACGTCGCATGGCACATGCCCGGGATCCGGCATCCCGACACCCCCGCCCTCGACGTCCTCTCCACGTTGCTGGGGTCGGGCCGGAGCAGCCGCCTTTACCAGGCCGTGCGCGAGCGGGCGGCCCTCGTGCATTCCGTCTCCGCATGGATCTACACGCCCGGCCTCGCGGGGATGTTTGGGGTCAGCGGCGTCTGCGACGGCGACAAGTTCGCCGCGGCGCGCGACGAGGTGCTGGCGGAGGTGGAGCGCATCAAGACGGAGCGTGTCAGCTCGGCGGAGCTGGCCAAGGCGGTGAAGCAGTTCACGGCGGGCACCCTCGCGACGCGCAAGACGATGGAAGGGCAGGCGCAGGACCTCGGGGGCAATTGGATGTCCGCCCATGACCCCGGCTTCAGCGAGCGTTACCTCGCCGCCGTCCGCCGCCTGGATCCGGAGGACATCCGGCGCGTCGCCAACGAGTACCTCGTCGAAAGCAACCGCACCTTGCATGCGTTGGTGCCGACGGGCCGGGCGCCGCGCCCGGACGTGGTGGTGGACGAGACGGCGGAGCACCCGGTGCATCGTTGGGAGCTTGCGAACGGCCTGCGCCTGCTGGTGCGCGAGGACCATCGCCTGCCCTTCGTCCAGTTCCGCATGGCGCTCGGGGGCGGGTTGCTGGCGGAGACGCCCACGACGAGCGGGCTCACGGGGTTGATGGCGCGATTGATGTCCAAGGGCACCGCGCGGCGCACGGCGTTGCAGGTGGCCGACGAGATCGAGGGGCTGGGCGGATCGCTGGAGCCCTACGCGGGCAACCACAGCTTCGGCGTGAGCGCGGAGGTGTTGTCCGGCGACTTCGCGCACGGGCTGGACCTTGTGTCGGACGTGCTGCTGCGGCCGTCCTTCCCGGCCGAGGCGGTGGAGCGGGAGCGGGAGGCGCAGTTGGCGGGGATCAAGGGGCAGCGGGACCACCTGTTGTCGTGCGCGTTCAAGGGCCTGAAGCGCGGCCTGTTCGGCGAGAACGGCTACGGGCTCGACGCCCTCGGCACGGAGGCCACCGTGCGATCGTTCAGGCAGGAAGGCATCGCGTCGTTCCATCGTCGCATGGTGGTGCCGCACAACGCGGTGCTGGCGATCTATGGCGACATCCATGCGGAAGCCGTGCGGGCGGAGGTGGAGACGGCGTTCGCGGGGTGGTTGCCGGCGCCCTTGCCGGGGGCGCACCCGACGACGCGCCCCACGGCGTTGACCCCGAGGGTGGAGGAGGAGCGTGACAAGGAGCAGGCGGTGATCGCGCTGGGCTTCCATGGGACGACCTTCGACCACCCGGACCGCTGGCCGTTGGAATTGTTGCAGGAGGCGTGCAGCGACATGGGCTCGCGCTTGTTCATGCGCATCCGCGACGAGCTGGGGCTCGCCTACTACGTGGGCGCAAGCCACTTCCTTGGGCGCACGCCCGGCTACTTCGCGTTCTATTGCGGGACCGCGCCGGGCGAGGTGGACCGGGTGGAGGCCGAGCTGAGGGACCAGGCCCGGCAACTCGCCGAGGGCGGCTTGACGGACGAGGAGCTGGCCCGCGCCAAGGCCAAGGT
>CAIYFP010000232.1 GCA_903925515.1 uncultured Verrucomicrobiota bacterium | reverse complement strand
CGGATGAACCCTACAGGGCCTCTTTGCCTTGATGGGACGGCCATTTCCTTGCCTTGAGCCCCACTTCAACTGCCGATTTTAGGTTCAGTTGGATCGGTCGTGCTTGCTGGATCTTCTTTCGCAAGAGCTTCGTCTTTCGCTCGTTACGGGCCCCGTACCGGCCCGCGCCTCGCTCACTCCTCGTCTTGCGAAAGAATCTGCGGCGCAATCACTTCCCTCCCAACCGAATCGGTCCGGCTAAGGATCGGGTGAGGCGGCGGCGTGACTTTAGGCTTTCACGATGGGCCACGGGCAGCATCCTCGCGGGGCCTAGGATGCCTTTTCCCCATCCCATGACGCCTTCGCGGACCCCCGGTCAGCCCGGGCGTCCCTGCATCTTCATCTCCTATTCCCACAAGGACCTCGACCCGTATGCCAGGAAGCTTGTCCAGCACCTCACCATCACGCTGAGGGGCAGCCCGGAGTTGGGGATGCAGGACGAGGACGTTTTCCTGGAGCGGAATCATGTCCTCGCCGGCGACGAATGGAGCGATCTCATCGAGCAAAAGCTTCGAGAGGCCTCCTACTTGGTCTTTCTCATGTCCGCGGATTCGTTGGACTCGAATTACTGCCTCAAAAAGGAAGTGGCGACGGCGGCGGCAAATGGTGTCGCCATCATCCCGGTTTGGCTGAAACCCGTGGAATGGAAGGAACATCCCGTCCCGGGTGACCCCGAGCGAAGGACCCTTGAAAAATTCGATGCGGTGCCGCGGTGGCCCAAAGGGAAGTCCAAGACGCGTCCCTTGGAGCAGTGGACGTCGCCCGATGCGTTCTACGAGGCGGCCGCCCGGCAGATCGTGAAGCGAATGCAGCGGGACCTTGCCTCCAAGACGCCTCCCGGGAGCAGTCCCCTTGCGAGGCAAGGCCAACGGTTGCCGAGGCGGACGGCCTACTCGTGCAACCAGGATCTCATCAAGAACCGCCTGAGGTCCGGTTTGGAGGAGTGGGGCAAGATGGGCACGGCCGAGTCGGGTCGTTGGGTTCCGCCTTCCAAGGCCCTTATTGCCTGGGTGGAAGGCGAGTCAGCCGACGAGGCCACGCATTTTTGCGATCACTTGTGCGAGAACGTGCTTCACGGGTTCCTAACGCCCCGGCCCATGAATGTCGCAACCGCTGAAGCCGGGCCACATCCATCGCCATGGACGAAGCCGGCAGCGAAGTTGCCGGACCCGTGGATTCCTTATCTCTCCGGGTGTCTGACCGGGGTGCCTACCCGGTTGAACAACGAAGCCGAGATTGGCGAGCACCTTGCTCGCGAGGGGCGGTTCCGTTGGATCAAGGAGTACGTGGCATGCGATTCGGACGACGCCCCGATGCTGGGCCGGGTCCGGGCCTTGCTGGACTTGATGGAAAGGGTTCCGCAGGGCCTCGGGTACCTCGGATTGTTCCTGGTGCATGATGCCTTGCCCGGCAAAAGACCCGTTCCCTTCGCCCGTGTGGTGAAGGCGTCGGAGCGACGGAACTCCATGGTCATCGACCTCGGTCGTGTCAGTGAGATCCAGAGGCTTGACGTGGCCATCTGGTGGGGAGCGCATGTGCGGCGGCATCTTCCGGGACGCGACGTGGCGTTGCATGAGACGCCCTTTTGGGATGCGTTCAGCAAACCATGCGCGTTCCGCAACTTCGCCGAGATCCTGAGCCGTGACGACGACGGCATCCTTGACCCCATCTGACCCTCACAACCGAACCCCAACACATGAGCATACCAACATTCCGAGGCCGGGGAGACATCCCGGGGTACAAGCCCAAAGAGCGCGACGCGCTGCCGTTCCGGGACCCGAGGCAATATGAGGCGTCCGAGGAGCTGGCACGCGCGGTGAACGTGGCATTGGCCCTGGAAAAGCCGTTGCTGGTCACGGGCGAGCCGGGCACGGGCAAGACCGAGTTGGCGTATCGGATCGGGGCGGAGCTGGGGCTTGAGGTGCTGCGCTTCGATACCCAGTCGTCCAGCCAGGCGCACGACCTGTTCTATCACTTCGACGCCGTGCACCGGCTGGCGGAGGCGCAGTTCGCGGCGCTGGAGAAGCGTGCGATTCCGCCGGCCTTCCAGAGCCTGTCCTTTCGGGCCTTGGGCGAGGCGATCGTGCGCACGCTGGGACCCGATGAACGGCCCGCATGGATGACCACTCATGTCCATGCAAGGCCGGCGCGGTCGGTGGTGTTGATCGACGAGATCGACAAGGCGCCCCGGGATTTCCCCAACGATCTCCTGAACCACGTGGAGAACCTTGAGTTCATGGCGCGCGAGGCCGGGATGAGCGAGCCGTTGCGGGCCCGGCGGCAGCGGGACGGGCTGCGGCTGACACCCATCGTGGTGATGACCAGCAACTCGGAGCGGCAGTTGCCGGAACCCTTCCTCCGCCGGTGCATCTACCATCACATCGAGTTCCCCGACGCGAACGCGTTGGTGCGGATCCTCCAGGGCCGGCTGCGAGGCGAAGGCGGGGGCGGCGCGACACCCAAGGACGACGAGTTGCGCGGGTTTGTGGATTGGATCCTTGAGCTGCGAAGGGATCCCGCGATCGAGAAGCGCGCATCCACCGCCGAGATGCTGGACGCGGTGCGGGCGCTGCAATTGGGGCTGTTGCCCGTTGGAAGCCGGGGGACGTTCGGGGACCGGTCGGCCTATCGGGGCGTGCTGGGCACGCTGTTCAAGACCCGGGCCGACATCGAACGCGCTCGTTCCCAGCTGTTAGCCGCAACGAAGGCCTGAACAACCTTTCCCCGTCCTCTCGTCGTCGTTCGTCATGACCCGTCGCGATCCCCAGTTCCCCGCGATGCTGAAGCGCTGGCTCGACGCGCTCGACCAGCGCCGGGACGAGGGCTTCCGGGTGGGCGTGCGGGAGCGACTAACGGCGTTGGAGTGGGTTCGGATCCGGGAGGCGTCGGCCACCGATCCGCTGGATGCGCGCGAGTTGTTGCGCGGCATTCGTTACATCCTGTGCACGGGGCCGGTCCAGCAGCGGCGCTACGACGAATTGCTGGAGCGGTTCTTGCAGGAGGACGGCGCGGCCGTGCATGCGACGGGCGCCGGCAAGGCCGACCCCGCCCCGTCATGGCAGGAACAGGAGCGCCGGGAGGACCGTTTGCGGCTCGCGGGCGCCGTCGCCGCCCTCGTGGCGGTGGTGGTGCTGGCGTTCGCGCTGTGGCCTTGGAACGGGAGCAAGCCCCCTCCCGACGAACCCCAATTTGGCCAAACCGTGTCGCCCGCGACGAACGCCGCCGGGGCGTTTCTCGGGGTGATTCCCAACACGGAGTTCCGGTACGTGGTCGGGCAGAGGCTGGTCCGCGACCCGTCACGGGACTCCCGGGCGGCACGGGGCGCATGGCTTTTCTACTGGCTGGCGGGGTGTTGCGGGATCGCGCTGGCCGCGTGGGGCGTGGCGTGGTGGCGGCGGCGCGTGTACGTGCGCCATGCACGGACGGATGCCGAGGTGGAGGAGCGGGTGCTGCGGGGCGCGTCTGGCGACGGAGCAGGGATCCCCGGCGACATCCTCCGCCGGGTGGCGGTCGAGCTGCGGCAACGGCTGTCCGGGACGCGGTCGGTGATTGACGTGCCGGGGACCGTTTCAGGCACCGCGCATCGGGGCGGCTTGCTGAGCGTGCGATGGCGGACGTTGCGGACGACCCCGGAATACGTCGCCTTGATCGAGCAACGGACGAAGGACGACCTCTTTGCATGGCTGGCG
>CAIYFP010000231.1 GCA_903925515.1 uncultured Verrucomicrobiota bacterium | reverse complement strand
GTAGCGGCCGCCGGCGATGACCTCGGCCTGCTGCACGGGAAGCGGGGAGCCGGGCGGCGGACGGACGGTGATCCGGGCGCCGATGCCGGACGGATTGGATGCGGGGCCGGCGAGCTGGACGCGCAGGCGGGGGGCATCGGAATCGTTGCGGTAGATGCCGGGCGGGCCAAACAGCTCGTTCACGACGACATCGAGGTCGCCGTCGTTGTCGAGGTCGGCGGCGGCCATGCCTTGGGCGATGGACGGGTCGCCGAAGCCCCATCGAGCGCCAACCTCGTCGAAGGTGGCGTCGCGGCGGTTGTGGAACAGGAGCTTGGGGGTGACGAGGCGCGGGAGGGAGCGGACGAGGTCCTCGATCTCGGAGGGCTTGAGCGGGCGTCCGCCGCGCTGCGCGGACTGGACGCGCTCGGCGCCGTCGCTGTCCTGGAAGTCGCGGTGCTGGCCGGTGCCGACGAGGACGTCCTCGAAGCCGTCGAGGTCCACGTCGAGGAAGAGGGGGCCCCATGACCACTCGGAGGCGGCGACGCCGGACTGGTGGGCGGTCTCGGAGAACGAGCCGTCGCCGCGCCCGAGCTGGAGGACGTTGCGCTTGAGCTGGACGCGGTCCTCGAAGAGGCCGGGCGGCCGAAACTCCGGGGCCATGGCGGCGAGCTGCGTTTGCCGTCGGACGCGATCCCGGCTGAGCATGTCCACGGCAAGGAAGTCCTCGTGGCCGTCGCGGTTGAGGTCCCCGAAGTCCACGCCCATGGAGAAGGTGGGGTTGCTGCGGAGGGCCCGGTTGCTGATGGCGCGGAAGCGTGGCTTCCCGCCGGCGGATTCGTTGATCCAGAGGCGGTCGGGGGTCCACAGGTCGTTGCAGACGTAGAGGTCGGGGTCGCCGTCGTGGTCGATGTCATGGAAACGCGCGGCGAGGCCCCAGTCACGCGGCGGGGCGGCGAGCGGCTTCCCGGACTCGTCGAGGAAGGTGCCGTCGGTCCATGAGGCGGCGTGGAAGCGGCCCTTGCCGTCGTTGAGCCACAACACGTCGGGCTCGCCCGTTTCCTGCACCTGCCCGGACTCGTCCACGAGGAAACGGTCCTTCAGCTCGGGCTCGGAGACAGGGCGGCCATCGACGGCGGCCACGCGTGGGCGTCCTTCCAGGGTTTGGACGGAGAACCGCGCGGTGGGGCGGTCGAGGATGGTGGTGGGGCGGAAGTTGGCGACGTAGAGGTCGAGGTCGCCGTCGCCGTCCGTGTCGGCGAGGGCAAGGGAGGTGGCGCCGGTGCGGGAGCGAAGCCCGGCGGCGGTGGTGGACTCGGGAAACCGGCCCTTGCCTTCGTTGAGGAAGAGGCGGGTGCCGGACGCGAGGCCATTGACGAGGAGGTCGAGGCGACCGTCGCCGTTGATGTCGGCGAAGGCGGCCCCGGTGGAGTCGTCGCCGGCGCAGGCGAGCGGGCTGCCATCGGTCACGTCGGAGAAGCGCCAGTTCCCGAGGTTCCTGTAGAGGCGGTTGTCGCTGTCGAGGCCGCAGAGGTAGAGGTCGCAAAGGCCGTCGCCGTCGAAGTCGCCAAGGGCAACGCCCGCGCCGGAGAGGAGGTTTCGATTGGTGATGGAGCGGGCGTCGGAGAGCGCGTTGGTGAAGGCGATGCCGTGCTGGGCCGGGTTGAGCCGGGTGAAGCCGGGGCCGTGGGCGGGGGGTGGGGGCAACGGCTTCCACCGATGGCCTTCAGCAGGTTGAAAGTCCTGGGACAGGAGGTGGGTTGGAAGAAGGAGGGTGAGGATGGCAACGGCGGTGAACGCGGCCAGCAATCCTTTTCGGAGCCACGGAGTACCCCCGAGAAGCGCGGCATGGGAGCGCGGCCATCCCCGGCCGCTCGCCCATGGGAGAAGGGCATGAAGTGGCGCCCGGGGACGGGCGCGGTCCCAGGTCGGAGCGCGGCATGGGAGCGCGTCCATCCCCGGCTGGCTCCCCATGAATGAAGGGCATGAAGGGGCGCCCGGGGACGGGCCCGGTCCCAGGTCGGAGCGCGGCATGGGAGCGCGGCCGTCCCCGGCTGCTTTCCCATGAATGAAGGGCATGAAGGGGCGCCCGGGGACGGGCGCGGTCCCAGGTGAAAGCGCGGCATGGGAGCGCGGCCGTCCCCGGCTGGCTCCCCATCAAGGAAGGGCATGAAGTGGCGCCCGGGGACGGGCGCGGTCCCAGGTCGGAGCGCGGCATGG
>CAIYFP010000230.1 GCA_903925515.1 uncultured Verrucomicrobiota bacterium | reverse complement strand
CGCAGAGGGGGCCGTTGTTGCAGGTGCAGTCGGGCGACCACGAGCCGTCGTCGTTGATGCGAAGGGCGACCTCGCAGGGCTGGAGGCCCCCCGACGGAGCCGGCGAAGGATCGGTGGGGATCGATGCAGCGGATGGACTGGACGACGCCGCGGCGGAAGGTTTCATCGCCCTTCTCGCGCGTGGCGTGCGGATAGTTTTCGAGGGAATCCTCGGCGGAAACGGGGTCCGCCATGGAGAAGTCGCGCCAGTCCATGGGCGGTGACAGTAGGCCGGAAGCGGAATGCGACAATCCTGTTCGGCTTGGGGAGGGAGGTTGCGCGGGGCGACGGGGTGGGGGCAGGATTGGGGAAATCTCCATGGGACGAGCAAGCGGTCATGACGTGTGGCAGGGGCGGGCGGGATGGGCGGCCTTGCGGTGGGCATGCGTTGGCTTGATGGGAATCGTGGCCTTGGGGCGCGGGTGGGCTTCGGACGCGGTGGTCCGGGGTGCGCTGGGGGTGTTGAGGGACGAATGCCTGACGTGCCATGGGCCGACGAAGCAGAAGGCGGGGCTGTCGTTCGCGACGCACGAGGCGTTGATGCACGGGAGCGAGGAGGGGCCCGTGGTGGTGGCGGGGGATCCGGGGCGCAGCCGCCTGATCTCGGTCTTGGAACCCAAGGCCGAGAACCACATGCCGCCGAAGCGGCAGCTGGACGCGAGGCAAATCCGGGCGTTGAGGGAGTGGATTCGCGCGGGCGCCCCATGGGACGCGGGCGTGATGGAGGGCGAGCCCGAGCGGGTCGGGGTCGAGCTAAAGCCTTTGCCCGCCGGACATGGGCCGGCCAAGGCGGTGGCGTTCTCGCCGGACGGGGCCCGCTTGGCGGTGGGGCGAGGCGGTTGGATTTCGTTGTATCGGGTGGATGGGACCAACCGGGCGTTGATCCGGGAGGTGGCCGCGCACGTGGACGGGGTGGAGGCGCTGGCATGGACGAGCGACGGGCGTTTCCTGGCGAGCGGGGGGTTCCAGCGCGTCCGGACGTGGGGCGGGAACGACTTGGCGCCGGTGGTGGACGAGGCCAGGGGCGTGACCGGGCGGGTGACGGCGCTGGGTTTCGTGCCTGGCGTGGACGTGTTGGCGGTGGGGGACGCCGCCCCGGGGCGCCCAGGCTGGGTGCGCTGGATGGGGGGCGCGACGACGAAGGCCGGCGTGTCATGGAAGGGGGCCTGGCGGGCGCATGCGGACGCGGTGCTGGACCTGGAGTTCAGCGTGGACGGGACGCGGTTGGTGACGGCGGGCGGGGACGGCATGGTGCGAGTGTGGGATGCGGTCACGCGGAAGGAGCTGGCCACGTTGGAGGGGCACGTGGCGCAGGTGATGTCGGTGGCCTTCAACACGAACGCGACGCGGGTGGTAAGCGGCGGGACGGATCGCTCGCTGAAGGTCTGGGACATTGCGACGAAGGAGAAGATCATCTCGCTGGGAGGTCCGGCCTCGGCGCACAACGCGGTGGCATGGGTGGGGGCGTCGGGCTCGGTGTACACGGTGACGGACGCCGGGGCCTTGATCCGTTACGACAACCTCAAGACGCACACGGGGGAGCAGAGCTCGGCGTCGGGGGACGAGCGGCGGCTGGCGACGTTGCCGGAGGCGGGCCTTGGGCTGGCGGTGAGCGGGGATGGCAAGCGCCTTGCGGTGTCGTGCCATGACGGATCGGTGCTTTTGATGGACGGGGAAGGGAAGGTCCTTGCGCGCTTGGCAGGGGGGACGAAGGCCGAAGTGGGCGCGAGGAAAGGTGGGGATGCGCCGAGCTTCGTGAGGGACGTGTTGCCGGCGTTGAACCGCGCGGGTTGCGCGTCCGGCGGGTGTCACTCGAAGCCGGAGGGCCAGAGCGGCTTCAAGATGTCGGTGTTCTCGTACGACCCGGCGGCGGACCATGGGGAGATCGCGAGGGAGGCGCGGGGGAGGCGGGTGCTGCCGTCGGCGCCGGACCAGAGCCTTGTGGTGTTGAAGCCCCTTGGGTTGGTGCCGCACGAGGGCGGTCAGCGGTTCAAGGCGGGCTCGGAGACGCACCGGTTGCTCGTGGATTGGATTCGGGCGGGGATGCCCTTCGTGCTGACGAACGAGCCGGTGCTGCGGTCGGTGGCCGTGACGCCGGGGGAGGGTTCGTACAAGAAGGGCGCGAGCCGGCGGTTGCGGGTGGAGGCCACGTACTCGGACGGGACGCGGCGGGACGTGACGGGATGGGCGGCGTACGAGTCGAGCGACAAGGAGTTGGTGGCGGTGGGCGTGGACGGGCGGATGACGGTGGGCCGGGTTTCGGGCCAAGGGGTGGTGGTGGCGCGGTACATGGGCTTGGTGGGAGCAACGCGCGTGACGGTGCCGGCAGACCGCGTGTATCCGGCGAGCCGCTACGCGATGTTGCCGACGAACAACTTCATCGACGTGCTGGCGCGCCGGCAGTTCCAGAGGCTGGGGTTGCTGCCGTCGGAGCTCTGCACGGACGCGGAGTTTGCGAGGCGCGCGAAGCTGGACGTGCTGGGGCTGTTGCCGACGCCCGAGGAGGTGGAGGCGTTCCTTGCGGACACGGGCAAGGACAAGCGGGAGCGTTACGTCGAGGGGTTGCTGGGGGCATCCTGCATATGCGGATTTCTGGGCGAACCAATGGGCCGACTTGTTGAGGCCGAACCCGGACCGGGTGGGGGTGAAGAGCGTATTTCTCCTGGACCAGTGGTTGCGGGAGCGGTTTGGGGCCAACCAGCGGCACGACGCGTTCGTGCGGGAGATCCTGACGGCGGAGGGGTCGAACCATCGCGCGGGCGCGGCGGTCATTTACCGGGACCGCCGGGAGCCGGCCGAGCTGACGACGATGTTCAGCCAGTTGTTCCT
>CAIYFP010000229.1 GCA_903925515.1 uncultured Verrucomicrobiota bacterium | reverse complement strand
CGGCATGGACTACTAAGTCCATCCCAATCGCACGACGGCCCCTGTGGCCGTCCGTTCCATGGGCGCGGCCCCCGGGCCGCGCCCTTTTTCGTGCACCCGGCCAAGGTCCCCACTGCACCCCGCTCCCGCACCCATCGTGCATCGGGCGTGGACGCTGACACCGTCCCGCTTGCCTTCCCGGTCCGCCTTTGTTTCAAAGCCGGCATGTCCAACGAGCGCCCACGCCATCCACGGCCGCCCCTACCCCTTCCCATCCTCGCCCTGACCCTCGCGCTCGTCGCGCCCGCCATGGGCCAAGGCATCGTCCCCAACAAGAATCCCGATGCCCTGCCGATGCTTCGTTGGCTCGGCTTGCCATTCACGCCAGACCATGTCGCCCAACTCGCCCCCGCCTCCCGCGAGACTCGCCATGCCCTCGATGTCATCCGCGCCCATCCCGCGCCGCCCGACATCCCCCAGGCGCTCGTGTTCCATCCCTTCCGGCACCTCCCGCCCGCCACCCACCGCTCGCGCTGGTCCCCGCCCCGCCACGTCACACGGCCCGTGAACCCTGACGACCTCGCATGGCTCGACGTTGTCCAACTCGCCGCCCTCGTCCGGTCACGCAAGGTCACCTCCGAGGAACTTGTTCTCCTCAGCCTCCGCCGCCTTCGCGAGCACGACCCAAGGCTCCATGCCGTCACCACATGGTGCGACGCCCGCGCCATCGAGCAGGCCCGGCGTGCCGACGCCGAGCTGCGGTCCGGCACATGGCGTGGCCCGCTCCACGGCGTGCCCTTCGGGGCCAAGGACCTCCTTGACGTCGCCGGCATGCCCTCCTCATGGGGCGTGGCCGTCCGCTCCAACGCCATCGCGACGTCGTCCGCGACGGTGATCCAACGGTTGGAGGACGCCGGGGCGATCTTGGTGGCAAAGCTGAGCCTCGGGGAGCTGGCGATGGGGGATGTTTGGCATGGGGGAAAAACCCGGAACCCATGGGCTCCTGACACCGGCTCCAGCGGTTCCTCCGCAGGATCCGCCGCAGCCGTCGCCGCCGGGTTGGTCCCGTTCGCCATCGCATCCGAGACGCTCGGGTCCATTGTGTCGCCCGCGACGGTGTGCGGCATCACCGGGTTGCGACCGACGTTCGGACGGGTGCCGCGCACGGGCGCCATGGCCTTGTGTCCGTCGCTCGACAAGCTCGGCGTGCTGGCCCGGACGGCGGAGGATTCCGCGCTCGTGCTGTCGGTCATCCAAGGCCCCGATGGCGAGGATCCTGCGGCGGTCAACGCAGGGTTTCGATGGGACGACGTCGCCAGCATTCGCGGCTTCAAGGTGGGCGTGCTGCGGGCGGACCTTGCGCGTGAGAAAGGTGGTGAATCCCGTCACGAATCCGCCCTCGCGGCGCTGCGGGGGCTGGGCGTGGAACTCCACGACGTTCAACTGCCGTCGCACCCGCGGGAGCCCTTGATGCTGATCCTGCACGCCGAGGCCTCGGCGAGCTTTGAGCCATGGGTCCGCGACGGCCGGGCGGAGGGATTGGTGCAGCAGGAGGATTGGAATTGGCCCAACCAGTTCCGCGCGGCACGCATGGTCCCGGCCGTG
>CAIYFP010000228.1 GCA_903925515.1 uncultured Verrucomicrobiota bacterium | reverse complement strand
TGAGCCGCCGCACCAAGAACAATCCGGTGCTCATTGGCGAGCCTGGCGTCGGCAAGACCGCCATCGTCGAGGGCATCGCCCGCCGCATCGTCGATGGCGACGTCCCCGAAAGCCTCCGCAACAAGCGAGTGATCGCCCTCGACATCGGCTCGATGATCGCCGGCGCCAAGTACCGCGGAGAATTTGAGGACCGCCTCAAGGCCGTCCTCAAGGAGATCTCCGAGTCGAACGGGGAGATCATCCTCTTCATCGACGAGCTCCACACCATCGTGGGAGCCGGCGCGGCCGAGGGCGCGGCCGACGCGGCGAACATGCTCAAGCCCCAGCTCGCGCGCGGCGAGCTCCGCTGCATCGGCGCCACCACCCTCGACGAGTACCGCAAGCACATCGAGAAGGACCCCGCCCTCGAGCGCCGCTTCCAGCCCGTGCAGGTCCTCGAGCCGTCCATCGACGGCACCGTGGCCATCCTTCGCGGCCTCAAGGAACGCTACGAGACCCACCACGGCGTGCGCATCCAGGACGCCGCCCTCGTCGCCGCCGCCACCCTCTCCGGCCGCTACATCACCGAGCGCTTCCTCCCCGACAAGGCCGTGGACCTCGTGGACGAGGCGGCCTCGCGGCTCAAGATGGAGCTCGATTCCAAGCCCACGCCCATCGACCAGCTCGACCGCCAGCTCCTGCAACTGGAGATCGAGCGAACCGCCCTCGCCAAGGAGAAGGACGCCGCCTCCATCGAGCGCCTCCGCAAGGTCGAGTCCGAGGTGGCCAACCTGCGCGAGCGCCAGACCCGCCTGAACGCCCAATGGCAGAACGAGAAGACCGCCCTCGACGCCGTGGGCGTGGCCAACGCCCAGCTCGAACAGCTCCGACAGGAACTCGAACAGGCCCAACGCAAGGGCAACCTCGCCCGCGCCTCCGAGCTCCAGTACGGCCGCATCCCCGAGGCCCAACGCCGCCTCGCCGGCGCCGGCGACGCCCTGAAGAACATCCCCCACGGCGAACGCCTCCTGTCCCAGGAGGTCACCCCCGACGACATCGCCAAGGTCGTCGCCTCGTGGACCGGCATCCCCGTCGCCCGGATGCTCGAGGGCGAACGCCAGAAGCTCGTCCACGCCGAGGAACGCCTCCGCGCCCGCGTCGTCGGCCAGTCCCGCGCCATCAAGGCCGTCTCCGACGCCGTCCGCAGGGCCCGTTCCGGCCTCCAGGACCCCAACCGCCCCGTCGGCTCCTTCCTCTTCCTCGGCCCCACCGGCGTCGGCAAGACCGAGCTCGCCAAGGCCCTCGCCGAGTTCCTCTTCGACGACGAGGCCGCCATGGTCCGAATCGACATGTCCGAGTACATGGAGAAGCACTCCGTGGCCCGGTTGATCGGGGCGCCTCCCGGCTACGTCGGCTTCGAGGAGGGCGGCCAGCTCAGCGAGACCGTCCGGCGCCGACCCTATTCCGTCGTGTTGCTCGACGAGGTGGAGAAGGCGCACCCGGATGTCTTCAACGTCCTGTTGCAGGTCCTCGACGACGGCCGCCTCACCGACGGCCAAGGGCGCACGGTCGATTTCCGCAACACCCTCGTCATCCTCACCTCCAACATCGGGTCGCCCATCATCCAGGAATACTTCCTCGACGGTCGCGCCCAGGGCGCCCAGCGCGCCTCCATGGAGGCCGCCGTTCGCGGCGAGCTGCGTAGGCATTTCCGGCCCGAGTTCCTGAACCGCATCGACGAGACCATCGTGTTCGACGGCCTCGACGAGGCCGAGCTGGCACGGATCGTGGACCTTCAACTGGACCGCGTCTCCTCACGCCTCGCGGCCCAGGAGCTCGCCATCGACGTCAGCAAGGAGGCGCGTGCCCTGCTCTCCGCCGAGGGCTACGACCCGCAATACGGAGCTCGCCCGCTCAAGCGCGCGATCCAAGACCACCTCCTCAACCCGCTCGCCGCACGGCTCCTCGCCGGCGAGTTCAAGCCCGGCGACCGCATCCACGTCGCCGCCAAGGATGGCGCGCTGACCTTCATCAAGGCTCCCGCGGCCACCCATTGATGCCGCAGCCCTGCTGAAGCCGACCGACGTTCCGATCCTCATCCAGATCGGTCACACCTTCCCCGCGATGGAATGGCCCCGCTTGGGGACTGGTCCAGAGTCGCGGCATGGACTTGCGGCCGGGGACGGCCGCGCTCCCGGGACAAGCCCATGGACCTGGGACCGCGCCCGTCCCCGGGCGCACCCTCCATGCCC
>CAIYFP010000227.1 GCA_903925515.1 uncultured Verrucomicrobiota bacterium | reverse complement strand
CTGCCGCCCCACACGAGCAGCCGGCTGCCCGTCCATGCCGTGACATGCTCGGACCGCGCCACCGGGGCCCCATCCGTGGCGCCATTCCTCCAACCCCCGCCTTCCAACCTGGCAAACCGGCTCAATCCCAGGGTCGCCATGTCACCGTCGGATCCGTTTCGCGAGGCGAACACGGAGCTGGAGGAAGGGCCCGACGTGTTGAGGGCCAGCAGCCCGTTGACCGTGTTGGAGAGCTGGTTCAAGCGGGCCGTCAGGGAGGCGAGCTGGGCTTGGACCGCGTCATTCGTGGCCACGACGCGCGCGCCCAAGTCCTTGCGCACGGCCAGCACGTCCGCCGACCGCGCGATATTTGTGCTCAACCGTGCATCCGGGAGCGTCCCCGACGTCAAGGCGCCGGCGTCTCCCGTGCCCGCAAAGGCAAACATGGCGTAGGGAACCGCCGTGATGGGTTGCCGGGGTGCCAGCACCACGTGCGCGTTCGTGTCGCCCGCCGTGCGTGCCGCAATCTCAAGCCAACGGTCCGCCCCCGTGAACACGCCGTCCCCAAACTCCAGCGAAACCGTGAACAGCCCATTCGTCACGCCAACCGGCGAAACCCGCGCGTCCGGCCCCACCTGCGTGCCGCCTCCCAACGCGCCGAAGACGCGAAACCTCAGGTCGTAAATCCCGGTGGCAGGCGACCCACCATCCGTCAGGCGCCCTTGATACGTGAACGGCGCGCCCTGCATCGCATGGACGCAAAGCAGCATGACGAGGACCAGCCCATGCACGCCCCCCCGGATCATGGCCACCGAGCCCGGGAAACCCACGCATGCCATCCGACCTCGCGTCGCAGAGGGAATCTCACGGTTTCTGGAGAACGGCAGGATTATCACAGACATCCTCGGGGGGTTGGTCGTGGTTACCGCCCCCGCGAAATCGTTCCAAGCGAAAAGTCAAATATTTTCCTCATGGTTTTCATGCCCCCCCTCATTCTGCCCCTCCACCCCGCCACGTCGTCCTCATGTCAGGCCCCGTGTTGTCCCATGCAGCCACCCCGAAGCCTCAAGGCTCGTGTCGTGTCCCTCCCATCGCGGGTGTTGGGTTGCTCCATGAATGTCCCGGGGCGAGGCGTGAGGACGGAGCCTACCCGCAGCGGTCTGTGACGGACGAACAACGAAGCCTAGGGGCATTCATGGAGCAACCCGCAGGGCCGCGGCTCGTTTCGCGTCTCACGTCGTGGCTCGCTCATCACAGACCGCTGCGGGCCTGCTTGTCGCTCGCGCCTCGTTGGACACGAAAATCCCTCGCGGCGAAACACCAGCCATGTGTGAGATACGACACGAGGTCCCCTCCCCGCGAAAAACAAGCCTTGCCAATCCAACTCACCGCAGGCTCTTTGATGGAGTGCAGGGCACGGCACGATCAGCAAGTTCCCGGTCTTCACGTCGTTGGACGAGTGGCCTGCTGGCGTTGACATGGCTTCTGCTTCACGTCGCCGCCGCCTTTCACTTCCACCCCGAACATCACGCGGCCAAGGCGTCCGCCGGCGCCATGGATGCCCATGCCGCGTGTTCCCATGGTCACCCGGCCCCGGCCACCCCGGAGGACGACAGCGACCCGGACGACCCGGATGCCTGCGGGCTTTGCCACGTCCTGCACCACGGGGTGCACCATGGCTTCGTTCCTGCCGAGGCGCTCCTGTACCTGAACCCGACCTCCTGCCCTTGCCCTGCCGCGATGGCATGGATCCCGGCCGGCGTGTCATCCCTGTTGCCGCCCGGGCGCGCCCCGCCCCGTCTTGCTGCCTAGGCGAGAACCCTCGCCCGCCCTCCTCAACCGGTCCCCGCACGCTCCGCGCGTGCCGGGCTGGCCGGGTTTGTTCACGCAACACGTAGCCTTGCCCGCCATCGCGGCGGGTGCCGCACGTCGGCAAGACGTGCGGATTGTCCGACTGGATTCCCATGAAGTTTGAATTGGTCTGCCGTGCCATGAAGGCGCACGGCCTCCCGGCGCGACGCCGGGCACGGACGGCCTTCACGTTGGTTGAGCTGCTGGTCGTGATCGCCATCATCGCGGTCCTTGCCGGCCTGCTGTTGCCCGCGCTTGCCGGGGCGAAGTCCCGCGCCCGCAGCGCCTCCTGCCTCTCCGGGCTGCGCCAGGTTGGGCTCGGCATCCAGATGTACGCCGACGACAACCGGGGGCTCTTCCCCGAGACCACGCACGGGGTCTCGGACACCAACCGTTCCTGGCTCGCCACCGTCCGTCCCTACGTGGGCAACACCGACGCCATCCGGATGTGCGCCGCCGACCCCCGCCGCAACCAGCGCCTGACCAACAACGGCACCAGCTACATTCCCAACGAGTTCCTTGCCGTCGATCGCGTCGATCCCTTCGGCCGGGTGCTGGAGTCGTTCCGCCGCATCGACCAGGTGCCGTCGCCCGCCGACACGATCAGCGTCTTCGAGATCGCCGACTCCAAGGACCCCGGCGCGTACAACGACCACACCCACTCGCGCAACTGGAGCAAGGGTTGGGACGCCGTCCTCGACGACATCCAGCCCGACAGGCATCGCTCGGGCTCCGCATCGCGGGACCATGCCTCCGGCACGGCCAACTACCTTTACCTCTGCGGCCATGTCATCCCGCTCCGCGCCATCACCGTGAAGTCCCGCATCGAACGAGGCGACAACATCGCCCTGCCGCGATGAACGCCACGGCGGGACGCCAGCATCCGCAGCCCTACCAACCGAATCACCCTCCAGGTCAGAATCCCTCAGCATCCCCAGCCCCCACGACAGGAACGCAAGACATCAAGCCATGAAGACAAACATCACATCCGCCACCTTGCTGGCGTCCGTCCTCGCGCTCGCGGCGAGGGCCGACGTCCGGCTCTCCTCCGGCCACGCCGACATTGGCGTGGGCTATGCCGCAGGGACATTCGACCTGCACGTCCA
Source organism: uncultured Verrucomicrobiota bacterium (assembly GCA_903925515.1). Classification (GTDB taxonomy): domain Bacteria; phylum Verrucomicrobiota; class Verrucomicrobiia; order Limisphaerales; family UBA9464; genus UBA6176. The sequence continues at coordinate 1,822 of CAIYFP010000227.1, read as the reverse complement.
CCAAGAGGAACCCGAGGAGGCCGAGTTCGAGCCCGGGGAGACGACCTTCGTCGTGGGCGACGCCGCACGGACCAAGTCGCCGGGAGGCGCGTTCGCGTCGGGCCTCGGCCCCATCGGCACCCCCTCATGGGTGCTTCCCACGTCCCCCAGCCCCGACCTTCCCTTCATTGGGTTCGGGACCGAGGAGCTCGACCCGGCGGACTGGCTGGGCAACATCGAGCTGACGCTCTCCGGGGCGACCGGGCCCGGCAACGTGGTCGTGTGGAACGTCGGGGCCTTCGGCAACGCCAACATCGCCATCGACTCCACGCGTGGGCCCGGAGTGCCCAACGGGCTGTCGCTTCTCCCCGGGACGCACACCCATTACAACATCGGGTTCTCCCAGCCGGGCCTCTACGAGGTCAGCCTCACCGCCACCGGCACGCATGCGACGGACGGCGCGATCCGCGGCGCGGGCACGTATCGGTTCGAGGTCGTGCCGGAGCCCTCGACATGGGCGCTGATGGGCGCCGGCGCCGCGCTGGCGCTGGTGGCCGCGCGGCGGCGTCCTTGAATCCCCCGCATAGAGCCCCGCCATGAACGCCCGCCACGCCCTCCTGATCGCCGTCGCCATCGGCCCCGGCCCAGTCCTCGCCCAATCCCCCGCAATCCTCGCCCGCGAACACGTGGACGTGCTGGTCTTGGACCGGCCGGGCACGGATCCGCGGCTGGGCATCGCGCTGAGGAACGGCGACACCGGGGCCGTCCTGGACCCGGCGACGACCGTCCTTGAGGTGGGCGAGGCGGGCCGGCTGGAGGTCCCGCCGGGCCTTGAGGTCTTTGGCCCGGCGGGTTCCTCGCTCTGGGTCCTGCCGCAGTCGCAGGACCCCGCGTTGCCCTACCTCGGCATCTCGGCGTCCGGCATTTCGCAGGCCGCATGGCAGCCGCGTTTCGACGTCCAACTGCTGCGCGTCGAGGGACCCGGCCATTTCTTCGCATGGCAGTTCGACCCGTTCTCGGGCCTCGCAATGCAGATGAACTCGCGGGATGGCATCGGGCCGGACGACGTCCTGTCTCCCCTGCTGGGGGGCCACGAGCACCTGAACTGGGGCTTCACCGCGACGGGCCTGCACCGGGTGGAGGTCCAGGTCTCCGGAAGGCTCGCCGGCTCCACCAACATCCTCTCCAGCGACCCGGTCACGCTCCTGTTCGGAGTCACGCCGTACTCCCTGCCGGCCGCGCCCGCCGTGCTCTCCGCGCCACGCCATGCCGGCGACCGCTTCGCGTGCCGCCTCTTGGGGTCGCCGGCGCGGTCGTATCGCGTGGAGGCCTCCGCCAACCTGCTCGAATGGACGACCGTGACGACCGTCACCACCGATGCCTCGGGCGCGGCCGGGGTGGATGCGCCCGGGACGGGCGGGGCGCGGTTCTACCGGGCAACCTCCGTGCCCTAGGCAGGGCGCGGGGACGTCACGTCCCTAATCCGCGCGTCAGGAGGAGGAAGGCTCGCGATCCCCAAGCGGTCGAGTTGCGGCCGGCTGCGTGCCAACACCCCGTCGTAGCGGATGGGATGAACGCCGTCTTGAGCACCCACGCGCCTGCCTTCTTCGTGTCTTCGTGTCTTCGTGTGAGGCATTCCCAGCTTCCTGACTCACGGGATCGCCGAACGAGACGCTGTTTTTTTGATCACACGAAGACCAGAGCCGATGATTTCATCGGTTGATTGGGCCAGTGAACCCTCGAAAGTGGCTTCGCCCCTTCGGCGCGCAGCGTGACTGCTTGCGGTATGGTGCCTTCGAGCCCGTCGCGAAGAATAGTTCCAAGGTGCGCAGATGTATTGGTT
>CAIYFP010000226.1 GCA_903925515.1 uncultured Verrucomicrobiota bacterium | reverse complement strand
TGCATGGGGATGCCCGGGCTTTTTGGAGAGGGTGAACGGATGGGGTCCTTGGGATCCATCCGTTGGCCACTCCATCCGCGTCCATGGCCGGAGCCGTGAGCCGAAAAACTTCTTACGTGGGGATTCAGGGGCATAATAAGTACTTGAATGGCACGGGGCTACATGTTGGAGTGCCTCCGTCCTGAGACATGAAGACACCTCCTTCCCGTGTGATTCGCTCGACCGCGTGCTTGGCCGGCATTGCCCTCGGGGCCCATTCAGTTTTTGGGCAAAGCTCACCCTTTCCCGGTGTCTTTCCCGAAGACGAAAACGCCGTGGTGTACATGGTGAATGGGCAGGGTCCCCTCGCGTTCGACACGGATGTCCGGAGCAGCCTGGAATTTGGCGAGGACATCCGGTTGGGCGGAGGGAACCGGGTGCTGACCGAGATTCAGTTTGCGTTCCGGGCAGACTTTTTCTCGCAGGTCCTCGGGGCTTCCGTGTCGGTCTATGAATTGAACGGCCCCGACGCCAACGGCCTATATTCTCCGGGCGCCAAGATCTTTGACCATGCCGTCGATGGGCTCTGGGCTCGCCGCGGCCAAAAGATGGCGATCGCCGAATTGGGCTATGACTTCAAGCACACGGTTCCGGACAACATCCTCGTCACCGTCCGGTTCAACAATGTCGCGGGATCGCCCGACGCAGCCATCGTCAGCCGGGAACACAGCTCGGCCGAAGGCTCCACCGAGCCCGGCTACTGGGAACGAACCGGTCCGGGGGACGACGACTGGGCCCTGAGACCTCTCAAGGGTGCAACGGGAAACGACGCCAACTTCGTCATCACGGTCCGGGCCGCTCCGATCCCGGAACCTCACACGGTCGCGATGGGGCTGGCCGGGGTTGCGGTACTGGGCCTTGGAATGCGGCGGTTCTTGAAGGTTGGCTAACGTCGTCCCGCCGCGAGCCATGGGGACCGGCAGGCGACGCGCGACCTTCCTCCCGCATCACTGGACGGGCATGGAAACATGATCGCCTTGTTGGCCCGATGGTTGGCGTGGTCCATGGCTCTGGTCGCGGCCCACGTCGCGAATGCCCAAGCCAAAACACGGGCGTCCCTGCTTCTGGACCATGAGGCGGCGGCGCCTGGCTCCCGTGTCCTCGCAGCCGTCCGGCTCGCCATGCCGGAGCATTGGCACACCTATTGGCTCAACCCAAGCGAGGGCGGCCTTGGCGGCCAAGCCACCACCCTCGAATGGGAACTCCCCGATGGCATCACGGCCGGAGACATCCAATGGCCCACGCCCCTCCGGATCAAGGAGGATGCCGGCTCCGTCTTCGCCTACGAGGGTGTCGTCCACCTGCTCGTTTCGCTTGCCCTTGCCGACACCATCGCGTCGGGCGACTACACCTTGCGCGCCCGGGTGGGATGGCTGGAATGCGAGAAGTCCTGCGTGCCCGGCAAGGCCAACCTCGAGGCGCGGCTTGCGGTCGGGCCGAAAGCCGTGCCTTCCGCCGCAGCCCCGGAGTTCACCGGGTTCCTTTCCGGCATTCCCAAGCCGCAACCGTTTCCGGTCACCCTCGCATGGTCGGCCGTCGCGGGCTCCGCGGACCCCAAGAAGAAGGCGTATTCCATCCAGTTCCCGATCGCCGACGGCCGTTGGGACTTCTTCCCGGAACCTGTCGAAGGCCTCGCGTTCGAGGGTGGCGGGATGGCATCCCCGGCGGCGCAGGCCCATGGCACGGCCCTTGTGACCGTCGGCGGCACGGCCGAGCTCGACCAAGGGTCATGGCCGACGACGCTTGCTGGGCTCTTGGTTGATGTCGGGAATTCACCCGCCAAGGCCCGGTCTTTCCGGGTTGTGGCCATGACGTCTGCGCCGGCGACCGGCGTTGCGGGCGCGGGAGCCGCGGTGCCTGCGACGGCGGCGGGGGCGGGGGCGGGTTCTCTTCCCGGCGACAAGCCCTTCGTCCTGATCCTTGGCATGGCGTTGCTGGGCGGGTTGATCCTGAACATCATGCCGTGCGTCCTGCCGGTGATCGCGCTGAAGATCCTTGGGTTCGTGCGGCAGGCGCAGGAATCGCCGGGGCGTGTCCGGTTGCTGGGCCTGATGTACGGGGCGGGCGTGGTGGCGTCGTTCGGGGCGCTGGGGGGCGTGATGGTGGCGTTGAGCATGGCCAAGCAACTGGTCCATCAAGGGATTCTCTTCCAGAACAGCGTCTTCCTCGTCCTGATGACGTTCTTGGTGGTGGTGATCGCCCTCAACCTCTTTGGCGTCTTCGAGGTCACGCTGGGCTCCGGCGGCATCAGCAAGGCGGGGGAGCTTGCTGCCAAGGAAGGCGCGGGCGGCGCCTTCTTCAACGGCGTTCTTGCCACCGTCCTTGCCACCCCATGCAGCGCCCCGTTTCTGGGCGTGTCCATCGGGTATGCCCTTCGGCCCGGGCAAAGCCCATGGGTGACGCTGGCCATGTACCTGACGGCCGGGCTGGGTCTTGCGCTTCCGTATGTCGTGCTTTGCCTGCAGCCTCGCTGGCTCAAGCTCCTGCCCAAGCCCGGCAACTGGATGGTCCAGTTCAAGAAGTTCATGGGCTTTCCCATGCTGGCCACGGCCGTGTGGCTCTTCATGCTCACGGCGAACCACTACGACAAGGACCGCATCCTGTGGCTAGGCTGGGCCATCGTGGTGGTCGTCGTCGCCGCGTGGGTGTTCGGCCAGTTCATCCAGCCCGTCCTGCGCGCCCCGCGCCCCGCATGGGCCGCCTTCCTTGCCCTGCTTGCCACCGCCTACTTCTGGATGCTCGAACGCGAGGTGGACTGGCGTCACCCCGCAGACCCCACCGCCCCCGGAGCCTCCGCATCGGCGCCCCGGCCCTCTGGAAGGCACAAGCTTCCGTGGCAGCCATGGTCTCCCGAGGCCGTCGAGAAGGCCCGCGCTTCCGGCAAGCCCATCCTCGTGGACTTCACCGCGGACTACTGCACCACCTGCAATTCCAACCTCCGCCTTGCCATCGAGGTCCCGAGTGTCATCCAACGCGTCCAGGACACCGGCACGCTCGTGTTCATGGCGGACTTTTCCCGGAATGACCCTCGGATCGCCGCCGTGCTCCAGGCGTATCAACGTCCGGGCGTGCCCTTGGTCTTGGTCTATCCCGCCAACCCCTCGGAACCCCCGCGCGCCCTCCCCGAGCTCCTTCGCGAGGGCATCGTGCTGGAGGCCCTCGACTGGGCGGCCACCCCGCGCTAGGCCCGCCCGCCCTCCTCGCATCCCCTGCCCATGCTCCTCCTGGACGCCCACCTCGACCTCGCCATGAACGCGGTCGAATGGAACCGTGACCTCTCCCGGCCCCTCGACGCCATCCGTTCCCACGAGGCCCACAAGAAGGACAAGCCCGACCGCGGCCGTGGCACGGTCTGCTTCGACGCCATGCGCCGTGCGGGTGCCGGCATCTGCGTGGCCACCCAGATCGCGCGCGTTGAGCACGATGCCTACAGCCCCGTCGCCGGGTGGGCCTCGCAGGCCCAGGCATGGGCGATGACCCGTGCCCAACGCGCATGGTACGAGGCGATGGAGGAGGCCGGCGAAATCCGCATCCTTCGGGACCGCGCCTCCATGGAGGCCCATGTCGCCCTCTGGTCCGCGCCCCTGCCCGCCGGACCGGACCGCCGCCCCATCGGCTGCATCCTGTCGCTCGAAGGCGCCGATTCCCTCGTCACCCTTGGCCATCTCGAACGTTCATGGAACGACGGCCTCCGCGCCGTCGGCCCCGCCCACTACGGCCCCGGCGTCTATGCCCATGGCACGTCCACGACCGGCGGCTTCAACCCGCGCGGGCGCGACCTCCTCCGTGAAATGGCGCGGCTCGGCGTCATCCTCGACGTCACCCACCTGAGCGACGAATGCCTTGTCGAGGCCCTTGATCTCTTTGATGGACCCCTCTGGGCCAGCCACCACCTCTGCCGCGCCCTCGTTCCCCATCAACGCCAGCTACCCGACGATCACCTTCGCCTCCTCGCGCAACGCGACGCCGTCGTCGGGCTCGCACTCGACGCATGGATGGTCGTCCCCGGCTGGGTGCGCGGCCAAAGCACCCCCGAGTCCACCGGCGCCAGCCTTCATCACGTCGCCGACCACGCCGACCACATCGCCCAGGTTACCGGCTCCGCCCGACACGTCGGCATCGGCACCGACCTTGATGGCGCGTTCGGCAACGAACAAACCCCCCGCGAGGTGCAATCCATCGCCGACGTGCCCCGGCTTGCCGACATCCTCCTCGGCCGGGGCTGGTCCATGGCCGACGTCGAGGGCGTTTTCTCGGGCAACTTCCTCCGCGTCCTGCGACGGGCATGGCGTTGAGACACAACGCAGGCGGACGAGCTCAGCGTGCGACCCTGACCGCCCCGGTGCGAGGGTCATAGGTAAGGCTTTGTCCGACGGGCATCACCGGGACCTTGGCAAGGAACCCCGCCTTCACGAGCTCGTCCAAGCTCTCCGGCCACCGATCCTCCGAGGCGCGGAACTGTTGCAACGCCTGGTGGACCTGCGCGAGGGATGTCGCGCTCTCGGAATGCCTCGTGGCCTTGCCTTGCACCGCAAGGTAGTCGAGCGGCGCCGTCGCAGGGTTTCCAGACGAACGGGAGTTCACGGGCTTGGGATCGCCATCCCCGCATCCCGCCGTCGCCCACAAAAGAAGCGCCGCGAACCTCCATGAAGCCGTGCCCGTTGCCCCGCGATCCATGGTCGCACGTTGAAGCGGCCGGGGACGTGTTGGAAGCCGTCTTTTCAAGGCCCGCCCTTGAAGGCTCGCGGGACGATCGGTTCCTGAAGAGTTCCCAAGGCCCTCGCGCCCCTACGGCGCAATCGGGCTGATCCGCGTCGCCGACGTTGTCTGGTTGGCCCGCACCAGCATCACGTCGGTCGTGTTGATGAAGCCATCACGGTTGATGTCATGGGTCGCCGTCACGGGAACCAGGCCAAGACGCGTCGCCAATCGCACCGCCAACACATCCCCGACCGTCACCGATTGCACCCCATTGGCCGCGGCGGGCCCCGTCTCCCCCACCACGCTCCCGAAATAAAACGTGTCAGGCTCCACCATGCCCGTCTGCTCGTTGGCCTTCACCGTGACCTCCAGCCATCGGTTTCTCACCGTCGAGTCCACCCAGCTCAACATCACCCGATCGCTGCCGTCCAACCCCGCGCCTGCCCTCACCCGGATCACCGCCGGACCGGGTCCCGCCGTCCATTCCGTCAACGCGGCTCCCCGCCCCACCCGCAGACCAAAGTCCGCCGCCGTTGGCGTCCCGGCCAACCCCACTATGTCCACCGCCACCCCGTTGATTCCCCGGTGGTACGACGAGATGTTGGCGAACGACGACACCCTGCCGGCACCCTTTCGCAACGCCACCTTGTCCGTCGCAATCGCCTCGTCGTCCGCAATCCCAAGCCCCGCATCGTTCCCGTCGAAACGGGAGTGGTTGTAGAACAACCAACGTCCCACCACCCGTGGCCTTGCCTGCACCGTAATCGTGAAGGCTTGGGAAGCGCTCGTGTCCATGGCCCCGTTCGCGGTCCCCCCATCATCCCTCAGCCGCACCGTCACGGTTGCCATGCCCTTCGCCACCTTGCGCGGCATGTACGTCAGGGTCCCGTTCGGCGCGATCGCAGGTGCCATCGCAAACAAGCCGGCGTTCGTCGTCTCCACCACGAATCCCAAGCGCTGGCCTGCCTCGTCTGCCGGACCCGCCGAAATCCCGGTCGCCCATCCTGCCACAACCACGGGCCCCGCGTCGTCCCAGTCCACCCGGTCGGGGCCCTTGGCGAAGGCGGGGACGTCGTTGATCTCCATCAAGCGCACCCTGAAGGTGCCAGTCGTGTGCGCCATCCCGTCGCTCACCCGGACGCTTACTGGATAGATCCCCACGGCATGGGTCATGGGCGGCGACCATTCCAGCTTGCCGGCTGCACTCACCGTCATCCCCTCAGGGCCACTCGCCAGCGAATACGTCAACCCCGGCCCCGGATCGCCCACACCCGTCCCGGACAAATCCACCAAAAGGGTCTTCAGGCGGTCCAGCGTGCGCTCCTCCAAGGACGCTACAAGGGGCGGTGCGTTCACCACGATGGCTTGATCCACGGCCTGATCGCGCAGTTCCGTGCTCAGGCCAGAAGGCCAATCGACCCGGACCTCCTCCACCACCGACGCGCCTCCAAGCATGAAGACCGGCGCAAG
>CAIYFP010000225.1 GCA_903925515.1 uncultured Verrucomicrobiota bacterium | reverse complement strand
CCCACGCGGTTCGCAAACGAGTCCGCCACAAACGAACGCTCCAGCAACGGCACCGTCACGTTGCACAACGCATGATGCGCCACGCGGTCCCGGAAGGGAGCCGACGATATCAAACGGCGCTTCGGCTCGTGGATATGAAAGCTCACGTGGGCGCCAGGTCGCCACGTGCCCGAGCGAAGCTCTTCCCCCAGTCGAATGAGGTTCTCCTCCAAGTGCGCCTCGAACGCCGCCACACCCGGCTTCCGGCGCTTCCCGCTGCTCGCCTTGCGCCATGCCTGCCAGAGGTTCTCCCACCCGCACATCTCCTCGAACAAGCCGTGCGCCATCGCCGCCTCCCCTCAAAAATCAAGGTCCGGCACCAAGGCCTTCGGCCCAAGGTGCCGGACGGTTGCTATTCCTCCGGCCGACTCGCGCCGGTCGCGGAGCGGACCCGGCCCCGCCATCAAGTGCCTCGGCAGGAAAACGGCTCGCGCCGCCGCCCTGCAACCCCGGCGGGGTTGAACCCGCTGTCTTCTCGATGTGGGACGCCGCCAAACGAAAACCCACGTTGTTGTTCCGGTTCTCGGGATGGTTCCTGTTGCGGTACGACGCACGGCAAACATCAGCTTGGATTCCCCATGCGACGCCGCGAACCACGCGGTCGTCTTCGGGCCGGACCCGCCCAGACCTTGCCAGCGTTCATTCCCCATGGCCACCCAGTTCTGCCGGCCGCCATCCCGCCGACTTGAGCCATCCCCCCAGCAACCGCCCGATCTCCACCAGCATCCCCACCGCATGCCCATGCTGCGCCTCCGTCTGCCATCCCCATTGCTTCGCCAAACGCAGGTACATCCGCACCTTCGCCAACGCCTCGTCCGCCTTCATCAACGCCGTCCGCCGCGCCGCACCCTGCCTCACGTTCGCCAGCTCCAGCATTTCCCGCAGGTCGAACGCCGCGTCCAGCAACCGCCGCGTGAACGTCTGGCGATGCGCCCGCGGAAAATGATTCGTGTGCGGCACCAGCCACGTCAGCAGGTCGAACGTCCGCGTGAAAATCACCATCTCTTGTGCTCCCATCCCCCCACTCTCCCCACCACGACCCGCGCCGGTCCAGAGGAACAGAGTACAGAGTTACCAGAGCCCAGAGATGGGGGACGCCGCCAAACGAAAACCCACGTCGTCGCCCCGGCCCCCGGGAAGGTACCAGCCGCGGCACGACGCACGGCAAACATCAGCTTGATTCCACCATGACCCGCCACGAATCACCCGCAGCCTCTCCTGCCCCAGAATCTCTCGGGCACGTCCGCCCGGTACCAACTCGTCCCGCACATGCTCCTGCCCCTCATAGCCGTTGTAGTCGTCCGTCCATCCCGTGGAACACCACTCCCAGACGTTCCCAATCATGTCCTCCGCCCCGCATTCCGCGCGGCCCAGCTCTCCGAATGAACCCACGGCCGACGTGAACTTAACCGCCTCATTGCAGTTGGCCCGGCCCGCGACGTCCGTGTCGATGCCCCACGGATACAGGCACTTCTTCCCGTCACGGTAAGACGCCGCCAACTCCCATTCCGCCTCCGTCGGCAAGCGCACCTGCCAGCCCTCGGGCAACCCCAGCCGCCCCTTGTACGCGTCATTCAGCCAATTGCAAAACGCCACGGCCTCGTACCAGCTTACCCCCACCACCGGCGCGTTCGGAGTCTCGAAGTCGCCCTCGATGACGCGATGCCCGGTGAGGGGATAGCGGTCGGATTCCACCCAATTCTGATAAGCCTTACGATTTTTCTCATCGCGTATCAGCGAGTAATCGGGTTTCCGTGTCCCCTCCGCGAATTCACGACCGTGGACGGTCCAATACTTCACGAGGGCTTCGGGCTGGTACCCCACCCGCTCAAACTCCCTGAATTGCTGCACCGTCACGGGGAACCGCCCAAGGCGAAACTCATGACGCACCAGCTTGCAATCAAACTGAGGCCGCTCATCCGCGTCACCTCCATCGCCCGATAGGCTTCCCATCTTGAAGTCCCGCGCCTTGATGGGCCCGGTCCATAGCGTCTCCGCGGCATGCCCCACCATCGAGTAAGGGGCCACCTGCGGCCTGCCGTCGCCGATCCATCCCAATGCGCGGCCTACCTTCCACCGCGTCCGCACCGGCTCGGCGTTGGATGCAAACACCTTGTGCAATTCGCCTTCGAGTCGCTCCCGACTCCGAGCTTCCTCCCGGGACAAATCCGTTGCGTCAATCCCCAGTTCCTTGATGGCGTCGCCGAGGGTGTCGTACAGCCCCCTGCGAACCTCGTTGTCCGTGGCCTGACGCGCCCTTTGTTCGAGAGCCTCCAGCAGCGGAAAGACCCGCGCCATGG
>CAIYFP010000224.1 GCA_903925515.1 uncultured Verrucomicrobiota bacterium | reverse complement strand
TGGCTTCGCCGCCTTCCAGTGAAGGCATGACGTTGATATCGCCGACGCTTCTGCTCCCGTAACTGTTTACAAGGTCGAAGGACGTTGTCCCGATGCACGAACCGGGCAGGGATAAAGTGAAAAGAACAACCCGCCCCGTTCCCTTCCTTCATTCGGGCTCGCGAAACAAGAGGAAAGCCCGGGACGACACAGAATCCTGCCGCGCGGACCGCTCAGCGGACCTCGACGGGAATCTTGAAGAAGCATTGCCATCCGCCGTAGTTGGACCCCAAGGACACCTTTTGCCCCTTGATCCACTCCGTGTGGCCGTCCTCGAACGAGAAGTTGCCGCCGTCGGGCGCGCCTCGCGCAATGCGATGGACTGCGGTGAAGACCTTCTTGCCCTCGAAGTCCGTCGTCCATGCCAGCTTGGAGTCGTACATGTTGGTGGTCCGCGACCCCACGGCCTGGAGCCGATCAATCAAGATGGGCGCCGCCGCAAACGGCCCGTCCAGCTTCTGCTTGAAGAACCAGTCGGCCGTCCCCTGCGCACCCGTGGTCACGTCGGCGTCCCCGGCCTTTCGCCCCGGCAGGAAAAAGTAGCCGATGAGCTGGGCGGAGTTGTCGCTGTTGATCATCCCTCGCTCGGCGGCGCGGTGCCACACGTCCGTGGGGCAGAAAAGCACGTCGTTCTGGGGTCGCTGGGTCTTGGCGGTCGTGCGGCGGTTCCTGATGAGGTAGTTGTTCCAGAAGTTCGACATCGTGGGCATCATCCAGGAGAAGCCCGCGCCGCCGCTGTTGTCCGGGAACTTGTTGTTGTTGTCGCCGGCGTAGAGCGTGACGGCGAGCGTCCACTGCTTGCTGTTGCTGGCGCACAGGGTCTTCAGCGCCTTCGCGCGGGCATTGGCAAGGGCGGGCAACAACATGCCAGCAAGGATCGCGATGATCGCGATCACGACCAGCAACTCGATCAGCGTGAACGCAACCCGGGCAGGGCACTTCGGCGTGGACTTCATCTCGGCAACCTTTCGTGGAACTTGGACTTGCTTAACACCTCCCCAGCCCGGCTTGCCAATCTTTTCCCAGCCCCATCCACGCACTCGCCCCAGTCATGCCAGCCCCAAACCCATGCGCCCGTCACGGGGGCCCCAGCCCGCCCCGCGACAGCTGCCGCAGGAACTCGGCCGTCCGCGCCGGGAAATAGGCGCCCAAAAGCCGGGCAACCTCCGGCTCCCAATGCTCCGCCACCGAGTACGCCTCGAACGGCCCAACCTTGTAGGCGTGCACGTCACGCCGGTAGGCCCCCCATCGCGCCGCCTCCGCCGTCATCGCCGGACGAAGGACGTCCGCCAGCCTGCGGTAACGCTCCGCCGCCTGCACCGGGCCCAAGGCGCCGCCCGGGCCAAGGTGAAGCCGCGCACGGCCCCCGAAGGCCTCCCGGAACGCCGGCCATGCCCGCAATCGCTGGAAAAGGCGCGTCGGGCTCTGGTCGTCGTCGCCGTCGAGCCTGTCGTCCTCGACCTTCTCCAAGGTCCGCTCGCCGTCCCAAACGAGGAAGCGCCAACGCCCAGACGGCCCGCGCCGCCGCGCCGCGTACCAGTTGGACGCGCGGTCCCAGTCGGCGTTGGCCCCATACAGGTTGACCAGCATGAAGTCGATGAACGCGGGAATGTCGAGGAGGCGCCCGATGGCCTCGTAGTCGGATTCCGACCGGATGCCCGCGTTGGCGAGGCCCATCAGCTCATCCCACGCCATGGCGTCGCCAGACAACACCTTGTCCGCGTTCCGTGCGTCGTAGTCGTCGTCCTTCCCTCCCCATGCCTGCGCCGCGAAATGCGCGTCCGGCCGCTCGCAAAGGTCGTACACGCCCCAGTACAGCCCGTTGAGGAACAGGTGGACGGGCCGGCTCCGCGCGGCCGGCCAGCCCATCGCCGCGTGCGTGGCCCGCATCCACGGGTCGCGCAGGTACTCCGCCGACCTGCGCTCGGCCGCGTCCCAATGCAGCCATGAATGATTGTTGCCGGCCCGCAGGACAAGCTGGTCGAAGGTTGCCGGCCCCCCCGGGAACAACCGCTGGCGAAGC
>CAIYFP010000223.1 GCA_903925515.1 uncultured Verrucomicrobiota bacterium | reverse complement strand
CGGCTCGGCGGCCTCGGGGCCGTCGTCCGTGTGCTGGAAGGCGAGGAAGCGGAGGCCGGCCTCGGAGCTGCCGCCGACGCGCTCGAGCTGGTTCTCGGCGAAGACGACCTCGTGGTTGAGCCCGTACATTTGCATCGAGTCGCCGTCGGCGATGCGGTTCCCGACGATGAGCCATTGGCGGAGGCTGTGGTTGATGCCTAGGACGGAGGTGGCATCGAGGGGGATGTCCCATGGCCGGTCCACCTCGATGGAGTTCGTGGTGCCCGCGACGACGGATCGGGCTTGTCCCTTGCCGCGGCCGCCGAGTACGAAGGCGAGGTGTCCCTCGGGCGGGAAGGGCCATGCGCGCACGGGCTTGGCGAGGGCCACGGAGGTCCCAACGGCCGATGCGACGCCCCCGTAGAAGACCGGGGAGGCGCCGTCGGAGCCGACGATCTCGTAGTCGGCGGACTGGGCGAAGGCGACGGTGTTGCCGCGGAAATAGACTTGGTCGTAGTAGGGGTGGGCCTTCGTGCTCCACCCGGCGCGAGACATGTTGTCTGCGCCCAGCATTTGGTTGTTTTCCCAGATGACCTTGCGGCCGCGCTGGGCCCAGACCAGGCCGCCGCGCCCGGTGCGGAGGATGTTGTTCCGGACGAGGCTGCCGTCGGACATGAACGCGAGGAGGAGAGGGAAGCCGCCGGAGTAGATGTCGCAGTCCTCGACGCGGATGTCGCGGCCGCAAAGCCAGACTGCGACGCCGGTGCCGGCGGCGTCGAGGGACTCGAAGTTGAGCTGGCGTGTGATGTCGAGGGTGTCGCTCAACTGGCCCCAGCCTGGGCGCGCTGCGTAAGGGCTCCACCGGATGACGAGGCGGCGGAGGGTGATGTCGCCCTCCTGCCACCACGGGGGGCGGTTGGCGTTGGAGTAGAGGGAGCCGCCGCCGGGCTCGGCCATGTTCTCGATGCCGCGCTCGGCGCCGACGTAGGCGATCGTCATGTCCTCCAGCCCGAACTGGGCCTCGCCATGGACGATGCCGCGAAGGCGCGCGAAGTGGCGATTGCTCCAGTAAAGGAGGGTGGAATCGCGCCCGGCACCCCGGACGAGCACGCGGCGCGGGATGCGCAACGGGCGGCTGAAACGGTACTGGCCCGAGGGGAGCCAGACGACGCCCCCTCCGGCGCGACCGGCCTCGTCGAGGGCGGCCTGGACGGGTCCGGAATCTTCCGCGACGCCATCGCCTTGTGCGCCGAAGCGGAGGACGTTGAACTCACGCGAGGGCCAAGGGTTGGGCGGGCGGACATGAAGGGGGTCCGGGCAGCGCGCCCATGCGGCGGGGCCGCCGCAGCCGTTGTGGACCCAGACTTCGTAGTGGCCGGGGGCGACGTTGGCCGGGATGGGGGCATCGAGGGAGTAGAGGTCCGCCTCGCGCACGGCGAGTTCGAAGGTTTGGGTTCCCTTGAGGACGACGCGGGAGGCGGGCTTTCCGGGCGGCGTGCCGGCGAGGGGTTCACGGGCGCCGTTCCATCCGAGGCCGATGCCGAAGATGCGGAGGTCCTCGCCGGGGGTGGCGTCGAGGCGGAAGGAACCGCGTGCCCACCATGGCTGGGGGGCGTTGACGAGCACGCGTTGGTTCCTGTCGCCCGTGATGACATCCACCGCGAACACGCCGGGGGCGTCGCGGTCCGGCAAGACGACCTTGAGGGCGTGTTCGCGGGGTTGGATGGGGCTGGAACCGCGTGGGGCACTGCCGCGTGCGGGAGCATCGGCAGGGGCGGTCCCGGGCTTGCCGGATGGGCCGTCGGACAAGCGCCGGACCTGCACGCGTGCCTTGTCAAGCGCGTCGCCGTAAAGGAGGACCGACTGGCCGGGGCGAGCGGGCTGGGAATGCCAGATGACGAGGCGAGGGGCGTTGGTTTGGGAGGCGGTGGCGGCCGTGGTGCGGGAGGCGGCGATGACGGCGGCGAGCAAGGCGAGGCAGGCACCGGGGAAACGCATCCGATCAAGGTCCATGGAGAGGGACCTTGCGGGCGTTGCCACGGGGATTGAACCCAAAAACCCGAGGGGGTTGGGCCTCGCGGGCTAAAGGCCGGCCGTGGAGCGCGGGACGAGCTTCCAGACCTTGCCCCGGCTTCCGGCGAGGGATGTGGACCCGTTGGTGAGCACGTACAACTCGCCGTCCGGGTCCTCGGCAAAGGCGCAAACGGTTCCGAACATCTTGCCCGGGCCGTCGATGCGGATGGGCTCGACGGACCATCGTGCAGGGGAGTTGGCGGGACGGCGCGCGTAGAGGAGGCGGCCCTGCGGGGCGCCCCATGCGCCGGTCCAGTCGCCGAGGACGAAATGGCCGACGAGGGCCGGGATGGCCTTGCCCCGGTACACATGGCCGCCGGTGATGCTGGTGCCGAGGGCATCGGGATCGCCCTTGAAGGCGCCGACGTTCTTGTACACGGCGACGGGATCGACGAACGGTTCGCCGCGGGCGCCCGTGGCGGGTGCCGGGCCGGGGGCGCGCTCGGGGTGTTCCCTATCGAACCCCTCAAGGCCCTCGCGCAGGGGCCAGCCATGGTTGCCGCCCTTGCGGACGATGTTGACCTCCTCCCAGCGCATCTGGCCGACGTCGCCGATCAACAGGTCATGGTCGCCGGCGCGGTCGAAGCTGAGGGACCATGGGTTGCGGACGCCGTAGGCCCAGATCTCGGGGCGGGCGTTGGGAACGCCGACGAACGGGTTGTCGGCGGGGACCCGATAGGGTTCCTTGCCGGGGTTGGAGACGTCGATGCGAAGGATTTTGCCGAGGAGGGTTTCGAGGTTCTGGCCGTTGCCTTCGGGGGCATGGCCGTTGCCGAGGTCGCAGCCCTTGGGCCCGCCGCCGTCGCCCACGGTGACGTAGAGGAAGCGGTCCGGGCCGAAGGCGAGGCGGCCACCGTTGTGGTTGAAGTAGGGCTTGTCGATTTCGAGGATGACTTGCTCGGAGGCGAGGTCGATCCGGAGGGGCGATGCGTCGGGCAGGGTGAGGCGGCTGACGCGAAGGGTGCAGTCCCAGTCGGCGGGCGCGGAGGCACGGCGCGGGGCGGTGTAGGCGACGAAGACATGGCGGTTCCGGGCG
>CAIYFP010000222.1 GCA_903925515.1 uncultured Verrucomicrobiota bacterium | reverse complement strand
TGCTCCTCGCTCGGGACGTCCTGGGAGCGCGGCCGTCCCCCGGCCGCTGGGGCCGCGCCCCGATCACTCCTCGGCTACATCGGTCCGGGACGAACCTTTGGCTTGTCCGGCGGTGGCGGCGAGCCGCAGTCTCTTTTCAGGAACTGCCATGTCCTCGAACGCGTCGTTCTTTCCCGATAGGAAAACCCAAGGCACCCCTGGTGCGGGCGCGGCGACCGTCATCCAACACGGGGATAAGGGAGCCCATATCACGAACCAGTCCGGCAACCAGAACTCCTTCAATTCCAATTCCTTCAACACCACCATCCACAATTACTTCGGCGGGACGTCTCCGACGGTCCCGTTGGAGACGAGCAACGCGGATTACTCGCAGTATCTCAAGACGACCTGTGACCGTGTCTGGGGACCCCGCGGGGAGAGCGGCGCCCAAAAGGCCATCCGGAACGTGTATGCACGGTTGTTTGTGACCGAGCCCTCGCCCCTTCGCACGCCCGATGATGACGCGGCTGGAGATGGCAAGGGAAACCAGGACGGGGATCGTCGCACCGGGGTCTTGTCGGTGGTGTCCGAGCATCGGTGCGTGGCGATCCTTGGGACGCCGGGTGGCGGCAAGTCCACGTTCCTCAGGCACCTGGCTGTGTTCCGCTCCGTGTGTCACGACGCCGGCGAGTCCGGCGGCCAAGACGGCGTGGAAGCGGAACTTCAGGGCTTGGATGCCTCCGAGGCCGAGGCATGGCGCACCCTCAATGCCTATGTCCCGGTTTTCATTGAGCTTGGCAGCCTGAAGTTGCCCTCGCCCGGGGAGGGTGAGGGATTGCGGCATGGCCTCCCGTGGATCCTGCACGCACACCTCGAGGCCTTGAAACACGGCGATGGCGTCATGCCGGTTGGAACTCCCAAGGAGCAACAGGATCAACGGACGGCCGCCATCCAGCGTTTGCTCATTGAAGCCTTCTTCGGCGGCCGTGTGTTGTTCTTGTTGGACGGCCTCGACGAGGTGACCACCGTGGGAAGTGAAGGGCGCGCCGTTCTTCACCGCGGTCTGCGACAACTGGTGAACTGGACGCCTCCCGGCGGCATGGTCGATGCGCCCAACCGCGTCGTGCTCACCTGCCGCGAATGGACGTGGTTCCAAGGCTGGGAGATCAAGAAGTGGAAGGAGGACCTCGGCGGACATCTTGTCACGCTTCAGGGATTCTCGAAGGACGATCGACTCGCCTTCCTCACGGCATGGTTCCAGCGGTCCCCGGACAAGGCGGGCGACGTGGCACGACATCTCGAAGACCCCATGCGCGACGTCGGGGGCCGACTGTCGCGGATGGCCTCGGTGCCCTTGAACCTCACCATGATTGCGTGGTTGGTGGAGCAACGGGCCGACGACGTGCCGCTTCCTCCCAACCGCGCCGCCATCTACGAGCAAGTGGTCCATGCCATCCTTTGGGAGATCGACTCTCGCAAGGTTCTCGGTCCCCAAGGCAAGAAAACCTTGCCCCAACTCGTCGGCTCCGCCGACACCGCCCGCATGGACTTCGTCTGCACCCTCGCGGGTTTGGCCTTCGACAAGCTTGGGCGGCAGGATGAGCCGGTGTGGACCGGGGCGGAGCTGCTCGGCCCCATCAGCAGTTGCCTTGCAAGGGCGGGTGGCGAACCCGAGCGGGCCGGCGACTACAGGTCCGCTGCCCAAGACGTGCTGAACACCATGCAGTGTCGCTCCGGCATTCTCCGCCGCGACACGGACGGCTCCATCGATGAAAGCACCTACCGCTTCGTCCACCGCAGCTTCCTTGAGTACTTCGTCGCGCTGCACTTGGTCCGGCCAAGCCAAGGGCTCGGCATGGGCTTCGCACGCAAGGCTCGCGACTTCATGCAAGGTCGGTCCGCCATCCGCAGCAAGGACGCCAAGGGGTCGAATCCGACCCAGCTTCGGGAGCGCACCTGGGAACCGCTCCGGCTTGCGGCGGGCCATCATGCCGTGCCGGTGACCCAGCAGTGCGCGTTGGTGTCGAGCACGGGCGTACGGGAAAAGGACCGTCTTTGGGAATTCGTCGAGGGGCTTTATTCGGGTTCAAGCGCCGTGGCCTACGACACATGGCTCGCCGGCGAACTCGCCGTGGAGGCGCAACTAAAACCCAGCGAAGTCCCCGACAGCCTGCGGCAGGCGTTGTTCCAGGTGATGCAGTCCGGCGACACGTTGTCGGAGCCGGAACGTGCGCAGGTTGGGCGCATCCTTGGGAGCCTTGGTGACCCCCGCCCCGGCGTGGCTCCCGTCGTGGGCCCCGACCAGAATGCCCGGTTTTTTGCATGGTCGCGGCGGATCAAGAGGGGGACGGAGTTCACGATGGGCGGGGACAAGTATGCCTTTCAGGGAGAGGGCACCGTGAAGGCTAAGATCGAGGCCGATTATCACGTGGCGGTCTATCCTGTGACGAACGCGCAGTATGACGCGTTCGAGAGCAGCCCGGAGTTCCGCCGGGCGGGTTGGGAGCGTCGTCGTCGGGGTGGCGCCGGGTTCGATGGGCCCAACCAACCTGTTGTGGGGGTGACCTGGGAGGGAGCGAGGAGGTTTTGCGAGTGGATCAACTCGATGGGGCTCAGCGGGAGGCAACTGGGGATTAAGGACGCGAGGGAGGGGGAGGCGTGGGAGGTGAGGCTGGCGGAGGAATGGGAATGGGAATATGCGGCGCGAGGGCCGGAGGGGCGGTGGCTGCCATGGGAGGAACGGGCGGGCAAGGGATGGGTGGCGCCCAAGGCGGAGGGATCGTTGCTGGAGGGTCGCTGCAATTGGGGTGAGAGCGGGATTGGGAGCCCAAGTGCGGTGGGGATGTATCCCGAGGGCCGATCATGGTGTGGGGCGGAGGACATGATCGGGAATGTTTGGGAGTGGACGGCGACCCCGTGGAGGCCTTCGCCCGGTGAGGATGACACTCAGGTTGCGCGCGTGCTGCGGGGCGGGTCGTGG
>CAIYFP010000221.1 GCA_903925515.1 uncultured Verrucomicrobiota bacterium | reverse complement strand
GCGGCGACGTGCTGGGGAGCCTCGACCTGATCCTCGACGTGCCGGGCGGCACGCTCGCGGTCTCCCGCGACGAGCTCGTGCATGACGGGCGGGTTGTCCGGACGGACCCGTTCATGGGCATCCCCATCGTCACGGCCACCGCGGGCGGCGAGGACCACCGCATGTTCTTCGACACGGGCGCGCAGGTTTCCTACCTCCAGGACGAGGCCCTCGCCCGGCATCCCAGGGCCGGTCGCGTCGCCGACTTCTACCCCGGCTTTGGCCGTTTCGAGACGGACACGCACGAGTTACCGGTGACGCTGGGCGGCGTCGCGTTCCGGGTTCGTTGCGGGACCTTGCCGGGACTCCTCGGCATGACGCTGATGATGGCCTCCACGACGGGAATCCTTGGCAACGAGATTCTCCGGGGGCGCGTCGCGGGCTATTTCCCACGCCGCAGGATGCTGGTGATCTGAGGGCCTCGGCAGGGCGCCGGCAGGGGTGACGAGGCCCGCCGCACCGGCCGCTTCCATGAAACCGGCGGGCCTTGGCAGCGGCTTGCCGGGGTAGGCTTGAAGCTCCTTGCGTTGGCTTCGAAAAGCCGACCAACGTCCCCAACCGCCCTGTTGTCGAATGGTCAGGCCACGAGTGTGGCGTGCTGCCACGGATCGCCGGGCTGGCTTCCCTGTTTCCTCGAAAATGAAGACGACTCCCTCGATGTCATGTGTAGCTGCGGCGTGCGTGCTGGCTTGCGCCGGCGCGATGGCCCGTGTTGGTGCGGCGTCCATCCTGTTCGTCAGCGACAACGGGCTGAAGGGCACGGAGGTGGGCAGCGACGGCGTCACGCGGGGCGCCTTTCATGCCGCCAGCTCGACGAACGGCACGCCCTTCGTGGACCAAGCGTTTGTGGACCTCCTCGTCGCGGCTGGCCACACGGTGACGCGGTACAACCCGGCGTCACAGGTGATGTCGCTCGACGACGTGCCGCTCATCAACGGCCATGACCTCGTCGTGGCGGGTTCCGCGTTGAACAGCGGGCCGTTCAACCTCAACGCACGGGGCGCGAAGTGGAACACGATGATCACCGCGCCGATGATCTACACGAAGTCCACCTTGGTGCGGCGCGACCGGACGGGGTTCCTGCTCGACAACAAGGAGTTTGACTGCGCGGCCGACGCGAGCACGACGGCCAGCGGCAAGTGGACGCTCCTGGAGCCCGCCCATCCCATCTTCGCCGGCATCGCCCGCTCGGTCGTCGGGGGCAAGGAGGTGATGGACAACTTCGCCAATATCCGGCTCGCCGTGCCCGCCAACAACCGCGGCACGTCCATCCAGTATTTTCGCCTCAGCATCGATGGCGTGGACCAAGGCATCGCCAACGACGTGGACGGAGGCGGGCGCATCCTGGCCACCATCGATTTCAACCCCTTGGACCCCGGGGTGAACATCCCGGCCGGACAGGCCCCGGCGGTCAATGGTTCCTACGTGGCGACAGGCTATGCGGTGGTGGAGTGGCCGGCGGGGGCCGTCGTCCGCACCACCCAAGTGACCGACGGGTCCGAGATGCTGGCGGGGTACCGGCTCCTGTTCGCGTGCGGCACGCGGGACGCCTCCGGGGCGGCGACGGCGTCCCCCAATCCCCAGGCTGGTGCGCTCGACCTGTCTGCCGACGGCCAGAAGATGTTCCTCAACGCGGTGAACCATGCCCTCGGCAAGTCCATCGCCAACGCCTGGTCCAACGCCGCCGGTGACTTCACCTGGGGCGGCGCCAACTGGACCAGCCCCGCCACCTGGGCCGACGGGGGCGACGCCCTCTTCCAGGAGGCCGGCGTCGGCACCGTCCTGGTCGGCGCGACCACCGTGATCCACAAGCTCGACTTCCGCTCCCCCGGGTACGTGGTCCAGGGCAATGGCGGCAGCCTTCAACTGGGCGGCGACGCGGCGGGGGCGGTCGTCTCCGCCCGTTCCCCGGCCACCGTCGCGGCGAGCTTGGTCGGCGAACAACGTCTCGTCGTGGTCGGCAACTCGGAGCTGACGCTGGCGGGCGACGCGACGGCCAGCGTGGCGAACTCGTTCACGGGCGGCACCTACGTCCGGGGCGGCACCGTGGTGCTGAAGGCCGCGGGCGTCACGACGACGGGCGATTCCTTCGCGCTGGGCAACATCGAGGCCATCGACGCCGGCGCGACCGTCCGCGTGGGCACGGTCAACGACGGCACGAACAACGTCCGTCCCTCCGACGGCCAGGTGTTGCGCACCGCGACCAGCGGACGCCTGCGCCTGACGGGCGGGACATTCGACAACCACGGCGACGACAACGGGCTCCAGTACCCGCCGCCGGAGGGCTTCGGGACCATCGTCAACAGCTCGCCGTACAAGCGGGCGGTGCTGAAGCTCCAGCGGGGAGACGGCGGCGTCTTTGTCTTCGACGGCCAAATCAAGGACGGCGGCCCCAACGACACCACCTCGCAGGGCATCGCCCACCAGCAGAACGTGGACATGAACGGCGGCAACTACACGCTCGTGCTGGGCGGCTCCAACTCGTTCACCGGGTTCATCCGGCTCAACAGCGCGACGGGCAACACCATCATCCTCACCAACCAGGGCACGCTCGGCTACCCGCCCCCCGTCAACTGCCCGGCGCGACACATCCTCATGAACAGCGGCAAGATCGACCTCAACGGCACAAGCCAGAAGGTCGGCTACGTGTTCACGGGCAACGACGCCGGCTCGGTCATCACCAACAGCGCGTTCGGCACCGTCTCCACGCTGACCGTCTGCTTCAACTGCACCAACCTCGTCGCCTACAACGGCGCCGCCACGCCCCGCGGCCTCCGGGCACCGCTGCTCGACGACCCCGCCACCGGCGGCATTCTCGCCTTGGTCAAGGAGGGCCCCGCCATCCAGCCCCTCGGCACCTATCCGGCCGACGCCCCCGCCAACCCGGTGGCCAGCAACTACCACGGAGACACCACCGTCAACGACGGCATCCTCCAGGTGCTCTCGCTCGCGGCCGTCAGCCCCAACAGCGCCTTCCGCCTGAACACGACCCGGGGAATCCTCCAGCTCGACTTCGCAGGCGTTGCACCCGTGAAGCAGCTCTTCATCGACGGCAAGGAATTGCCCAACGGGACCTATGGCGCCGAGACGGCGCCCATCACGGGCGGCGGCAGGCTTGAGGTGACCCAGTCCGCCTTCGTCGAGCCGCCCGCCTTGTCGGTCGTCGCCGTCGCGGGCGGCATCCGCGTCTCATGGAGCACCGGGACGCTGGAAACGTCGGACTCGATCTCGGGCCCGTGGTTGGCCGTCGAGGGCTCCCCGTCCTCGCCGCTGGACGTTCCCGTCTCCGAGGCCCGCCGCTTCTACCGCGCACGCCGCTGAAGCGGGGCCCTGCCACAAGGCTGCTCCCCGGCCGCGCGGGCCAGGGGCCATCGCCGTCCCGCGCCGGGTCCCGCTTGGCCCGGCGCGAGGACGCCCCGTCCTGCAAGGCGCGATCCCATGTCCTTGCGCGTCAAAGGTCGTCGTCGTCGTCGTCGTCCTCGACCTTGATCACGGCCCATTCGGGGTAGGGCTCCGCGGTTCCCTTCATGGCGCGCCACAGGATGCGGTTGAGCACGTCCTCGGGCGCCTTGTCCACCTGCCTGAAGTTGAGCTTGGACGAGACGACGGCGTCGCGGCGAAGCGCCGGGTCCATGATGGCCTTGGGGTCCGGGTTCATCTCGTCGAGGGGCACGTTGGACGGCACGGCGGCGTAGGGTGTGAAGTCGGGCGTCTCGGTGAAGCAATCCCACATAGGGGTGGCGCTGGCGTCGAACTGGTTCATGGGCGGGAGCCCGAGGATCTGCTCCATGGTTCGGATGAGGCTGGTGGTGTTGTACTGGGTGGAGACGACGGCGCCGCGCTTGGCGTACGGGCTGATGCAGTAGGCGGTGGTGCGGTACCCGGAGACATGGTCCCAGCCCGCCTGCGGGTCGTCCTCGATGCCGAAGATGGCCATCTCCTTCCAGAAACGGCTCCTGGACAGGCCCTCGACGATGCGGCCGAAGGCGAGGTCGTTGTCGGCCACGCATGCGGCGGGCGTTGGGGCGCCCTTCGAG
>CAIYFP010000220.1 GCA_903925515.1 uncultured Verrucomicrobiota bacterium | reverse complement strand
TGCGCCATGCTCGACGCCATTTACCGCGCCTCCGGACTCCGCGTCGGCCTCTATACCTCCCCGCACCTCGTCCGGTTCAACGAACGCATCCGCGTCCAAGGTGAATCCATCCCCGACGACGCCCTCGCCCGCGTCGTGGAGCAGGTTCGCGTTGCAGCCTCCACGGCTGCGCCCCCCCTCCAGCCCACCTTCTTCGAGTTCGTCACCCTCGTCGCCCTCCTCTGGTTCAAGGAATCACGGGTGGACCTCGTCGTGTGGGAAACCGGCCTCGGCGGGCGCCTCGACGCCACCAACATCGTCACCCCGCTCGCCGCCGTCGTCACCCAGGTCGGCATGGACCACATGAACGTCCTTGGCCCCACCCTCGGCGACATCGCCTCCGAGAAGGCCGGCATCTTCAAGCCCGGCATCCCCGCCATCACCTCCGCCACCCACCCCGACGCCCTCGCCGTGCTCGAGTTCAAGGCTCGTGAACTCGGCGCTCCCTTCCTCCACGTCGGCCCTTCCGCCGTCGAGCACTTCCGCTTCGACCTTCCACTCCTCGGCGACCATCAACGCTCCAACGCCGCCCTCGCCGCCGCCACCGTCCGCATGCTGCGCTTCCTCCTGCCCGTCTCCGACGAGCAACTCGCGGCCGGGTTCGCCTCCGTCCAGTGGCCCGGTCGCCTCCAGCTGCTCCGCCGCGGCAACCAACTCCTCCTCCTCGACGGCGCCCACAACCGCGATGGCATCGCCGCCCTGCGCGCCGCCCTCGAAAGGCACTTCCCCGGCCGCCCGCCCGTCATGGTCCTCGGCATGCTCGCCGACAAGGAATGGCGTCGCATGGCGCGGGACCTCGCCCCCGCCGCGTCCCGCGTGATCACCGTCCCCGTGGACAGCCCAAGGAGCGTCGCCGCCGCCGACCTCCGGGCCGCCTGCATGGAGTCCGGAGTGCCCCGGCCCGTCCGCGCGGTCGGCTCCCTTCCCGAGGCCCTTCGCGCGTGCGCCGCCGACCCGTTCGTGCTCGTGACCGGCTCGCTCTACCTGGTTGGCGAGGCCCTCGAATGCCTCGGCGAGGCCCAGCCCATCACCCGCCAACGCGCCCTCAACGACTGGTCCCCGTCCCCTCCCCCCACCACTCCCTGACCCGGCCCGCCGCCACGGCGATGCCAACGGAGCCCACCGCCAGCCCCGCCAACACGTCCGCCGCGTAGTGGTATCGCAGGTACAACGTCGAGAAACACAGCCCCGCCGCCGGCAACGCCACCCACGCCAGCCGCCGCCAACGCCCCTCCAGCACGTCAAACCCCACCCAGTACACCGTCGTCGCCACGTGCAGGCTCGGGAACACGTCCACCCCGTTGCACCCCGTTCGCACGACCCAGTCATTCAGGCGCCCCACCCAGCCCGTCGGCAGGCCAGGCAGCTCCCCGGCCATGAACATCCCGGGACCCGCTGCCGGCACCATGCAGTAGCCCGCGAATCCAATCGCCTGCACCCAGCAAAACCCGCGCACAAACCGCCACGCCACGGGCCCACCCCCCCGGATCCATGAAGCAAGGTAGCCCACGTAGGCCATGAAATACCCAAGGTAACACGCCGACATCGCCTCCGTCAGCCACGCCGAATGACACCACGCCAACGACACGGCCGGCGTCTCCCCCAGCCATTGACGATCCCATCCCATCAACGCCGCGTCCGCACGCCCCGACACCAGCCTCGGCACGTCCACGCCCAGCCTGAAGTAAAACAACACCAGCACGACCGGCGTCGCCCCCATGCGCCACCACGACCCGCCCGCGCCCGGCCCCGTCATGTCCAGCCAAATCGCAAGCCCCGCCAACGCCAGCAACCCCCACGCAACCCATGGCGCCCAATCCCCCGGACCCACCCGCCCCATCGACCAGCAACCCATCCCCGCAAGCAAGAGGCCGCAGCCCACCTCGTGCCCCCCCACGCCGCGCCATGTCGCCGAGCGTCCCGTCATTCAGCCCGCCTCGCCATCGCGCACGTTGGCCGGCACCCTCGCCCCGCCCCTCAAACCTTGCCGATCCATTTGCGCTCCTCCCACACCGCCCTCAACGACGCCATGTTCCTGTCGTCCAGCAGGATCCTCGCGGCCTCGCCGACCCGGCCGCGTCGCAACGCCTGCCATGCGTCGCTCGCCTGCACCGCCGCAAGCTGCAACACCGACGGGTCCCGGTAGCAGTCGATCATGCAACGCGTGCAGCCGTCGCGAACCCGCTTCGACTCGTCCCACTCGTGCACGGTGCACATCGGCGTCTCCCAGAAATGGCACCGGTAAAGGTTCAGGTGCCAGTCGAGATAAAAGTACTTGTGCCCGCCAAGGCATCCAAACCGCTCCTTCTCCCCGCGCACGTGCCGCTGCATCTCGCGCAGCGACTCCATGGGGTTGAGCACGGGGACCGGGGAGGAACGCTTCAGCTCCTTGATGCGCTCAAACAACGCCGCCAGCTCCTCCGGGCTGAACGACACAAGGCCGCCGTCCGAGAAGCTCAGGTAGCTGCTCTGGAGCCGTGTCAGCGGATAGCTGAAGGTGCAGCCCGCGAAACCCAGCGCCTCAAGGAACGGCGGCAGCTTGCTGAAGTCCTCGATCAAGCGGCTCGCCGTGATGCTCGCCGTCGTCTGGATGCCCGCGCCCCGGAAAAACTCGTTCGCACGCCGGATCTTCCGGCACACGTCCGGCAAGCCCCGGTTCGCCTCATGAACCCCCGCGTCGTGCGCGTCCACCGACATGATCACGCTGCTCAGGCCGTCGTCGGCAAGGCGGCGCATGTTCTCCTCCGTCCAAAGCCCGCCGTTCGTGCAGATCATCGGCCGGATGCCCTGTCGCGCCGCATGCCGGACCATCCACCGCAGATCCCGGTGCACCAACGGCTCCCCCCCCACGAAGAGCAGGTACCCCACCTGGTTGCGACGCGCGATGTCGATCGCGTCCAGCGCTTCCCCCAACGTCACCGAACGCCGCTGCCGCGGGTCGAGCCGGGACCGCGCAAACCCGCAGAAGCCGCAGTCGGCGTTGCAAAGGTTGGTGATCGCGAATTGCAGGTAGCAAGGCCCGCCATGATCCAGGACCTCGCGCAGCAAGGCCCACCGGGAAGAACGAGGGGGCGACACGCGCGAATCACCGTCGCCCAACCTCGGGTCCAGCATCGTCTTCGCCACGGCTCCAGCACTCATGGGGGACCTGCGCGCCGTGCTGCCTGACCCAACGGGGCA
>CAIYFP010000219.1 GCA_903925515.1 uncultured Verrucomicrobiota bacterium | reverse complement strand
TCGTCAGTTCCCCCCGCTGGAGGACAACATGCTCGAGAGACGCGTGTGGCGGACCGTCGTGCTCCTGGCGATGGTGCCGCTCGCGCCGCCGGCGCGGAAGAACCAGCGGGCAACCTCCTGTCCGGCGCCGATCTCGGCGAAGACGCCGTACTTGCTGGCGTCGAGGTTGATTTGCAGGGCCTTTTGGTGCGTGTCCGTCGGCTCGTTCATCGCGTTGAACCAAGCACAAATCGCGCGCGCGGCCAAGTCGGCGGGTGCAACGCGGGCGGCAACGGGCTAGGGTGCCAACGTTGAGCGACGAGGAATCAACGGGGAGTGGCGCGGCGCGGCGCGAGCCGGTGCCGCCCTGTTTCTTTGGCGCGTACGAGCTTGAGGAGGAGGTGGGGCGAGGCGGGTTCGGGATCATCTATCGGGCGAGGCACCGCGCCTTGGGGCGTCGTTGCGCGTTGAAGATGATCCACGCGAGGGCGGCGTATCCCGGCGACGACGCGGCCCGGGCCTTGGAGCACGAGGCGGCGGCGGCCGCGAGCCTCGACCATCCGGGGATCGTGCGCATCCATGAGTTCGGGAGCGCGGAGGGGCGCGTGTTCCTTGCGATGGAATGGGTGGACGGGCCGGACCTTGGGCGGTGGTTGCCGACACGGGTGGTGCCGCCGATGGAGGCGGCGCGCTTGTTCCGGGGGATCGTGGAGGCGGTGGCGCATGCGCACGAGCATGGCTTGTTCCATCACGACCTGAAGCCGGCGAACGTGCTGGTGGACTCGCGGGGCCGGGTGCGGCTCACGGACTTCGGGCTGGCGCGGCGAGCGGGTTCGGGCTCGGGCGTGGGTTGGGGCGTGCGAGGCGTGGCGGGCATCGGGACGCCCCAGTACGCGGCGCCGGAGCAGGCCTCGGAGCAGTACGGCGAGCCACGGGCGGTGACGGACGTGTTTGCGTTGGGGGGATTGCTTTACTTCCTGCTG
This sequence comes from uncultured Verrucomicrobiota bacterium, assembly GCA_903925515.1. Lineage (GTDB taxonomy): Bacteria > Verrucomicrobiota > Verrucomicrobiia > Limisphaerales > UBA9464 > UBA6176. The sequence continues at coordinate 12,198 of CAIYFP010000219.1, read as the reverse complement.
ACGGACCGTCCGCCGTTCCGGGGCGACACGATCTCGGGGACGCTGCGGGCGGTGTTGGCGGAGGAGCCGCCGTCCCCGCGGTTGTTGCGGCCGGGGATTCCGGAAGACCTTGAGGCGATCTGCCTGCGGTGCCTTGAGAAGCGTCCGTCGCGCCGGTACGCGTCGGTGCGGGAGGTGCTGGAGGACGTGGACCGGTTCCTTGCGGGGGAAGGGGTGCTGGCTCGGGCGGAGGGGATGCGGCCGAGATGGAGCGGCCCCGTGCGTCGTCGGGTGGCGTGGGGTGTGGGGCTGGCGTGGGTCGTGGTGGCGGGCGCGTGGATGGTGCGGTCCGTGACGGGCACGTTGGCGGCGACGCAAGCGGAGGCGCGGGCGGCGGTGGCCGCGCTGGAGTCCGAGCGCGCGCGTTCTGCGATCGAGGTGGGGAAGGTGCGTGGGGAGCGGCGAGTGGCGCACATGCGAATGGCGTTCGAGGCATTCAACCACGGCGCCGTGGAGGCGGCCATGGAGGCCTTGCAGCGCGAGGTGCCCCGGGAAGGCGAGGCGGACGGGCGGGGCTGGGAGTGGGGCTTCCTGCACCGGGCCTGCGTTGCGGTGGCCGGGGGTGTTTCGGCGGGCCTTGCGACCGGTTTTGGCGGGGAGGTTCGCGTGGCGGGCGCGGGGGCAGCCGGGAATCCCGGGGCCTACACGTTGGCGTTCACGAACGCCGCGTCGGGCGTGGTGGCGTCCGGGTTGCTGGGCGGCGGCCTGCATGCGTGGGTCGCGTCCGCGTCGGGCGTCCAGATCTGGGATGTCGTCGGGGCGAGGCTGGTGCACGAGATCCCGTCCGAGGCCGACGCGATGAGGTCGGCCGCGTGGATGGACGTGGACGGCGCGGGGGCGTGGGTGGCGCGAGCCTGGGTGGGAGGAAGGCTTGGGCTGAGGGCGCTGGGCGTGGAGTCGGCCACGGTTTCCGTGGAGGAACCCGGGTGGCAGGCGGTGCCGCGGTACTCGGGCGCGCTGGACCTTGGGTTCTCGGCGGATGGCAGGCGGGTTGTGGTCGCGGATGTTGCCAACGGGGTGCGGGTGCACGCGGTGCCTTCGATGGAACCGGTGTGGAGGAGGGCGGGGGTCCCGGCTCGGCGCGCGGAGGTGTCGCCGACGGGGCAGAACGTCGCGGCGGCGGCGAGCGACGGCACGGTCTGGATCTGGGGGATGGGTTTGGGCGTGACGAACGCGGCGATGGCCCGGGTTCCTCAGGCCGAGGAGTTGGCGTTTGCTCCCGACGGGAAGCGGGTGCTGGCCGGGACGTTGGACGGGCGGGTCGTGGTGTTGGACGTGGGCACCGGGCAGGAGCTGGGGCGCATGGGGCCGATGGGAGCGGCGGTCTTGGCGCTGGCGATGGATGGCGCGGGGACGCGCGTTGCGGCGGGGACATCGGACGGGCGGGTGTTGTTTTGGGACGCCGGGTCGGGGGAGTGGATGGGGACGCTGCGGCCCGGGCTTGGGGCGGTGCATGGGTTGCGTTTCCTTGGGCGCGACGGCCTTGCTGTGGCGGCGACGGGCGGCGTGCGGGTGCACCCCGAAGGGGCGAGATGAATCCGTGGGGGGCGGATGGGCGTTGGGTGGGACGGCCCAAATCCCCGCGCAAGGAGGAGTGAATTCCTCGATCCACAACCGGATGGGTTGCGGCAGGCTGCGCGCCAACGGGCCATCGTAGCGGGTGGGATGAACGCCGTCTTGGGCACCCACGCGCCTGCCCTCTTCGTGTCTTCGTGTCTGCCCATGAAACCGCCGCTTGGCCGCCCGGGCGTGTTTCACTGGCCTCATCAACCGAGGCCTGCCTTGGCCCTGATCTTCGTGCGAGGCCTTTCCGGCTTCCTCACCCGCGGGATCGCCGAACGAGACGCAGTTTTTTGATCGGACGAAGACGCGAAGAGATCCTGCTGGGTCCAGCGCGTGAGGCGGGAAATGGGCACTCAAAAACTGTTTACGCGCGGACCAGGGGCGGAGCCCGGGATGGACAAGGCGCGGGCTTCGTGGCGACCCTCGCCGGGTATTCCACAGTCATGAAGGATTCATTTCGTTCCATGCCGGTCCGTGTCGTGCTTGGGTTGGTTTTGCTTTGGGCGTCCGCAGGGATAACCCGGGCGTCCGACGGGGTCGTGAGGCACTCGTTCATCGCGTTCGGTGGGGAGACGCGGATCGTGGGGGAGGACGGGAAGGTGGAGTGGACGTATCCGGAGGGCACGCGGGACGGGTGGGTTCTGCCGAACGGCAACATCCTGCTGACGTTGAGCCGAAGCGGGGCGCACCGGGGCGGCGCGGTGCGGGAGGTGACGCGCGCGGGCGAGGTGGTGTTTCACTGGGAGGGGACGCAGGAGGAGGTGAACACGTGCCAGAGGTTGGGTGCGGACCGAGTGATGGCGGTGGAGGCGGGGCTGCGTCCGCGGATCGTGTTGCTGGATGGCCGGGGCGTGGTGGTGGGGGAGCGGGCCTTGTCATGCCAGACCACAAACGCGCACATGGAGAGTCGCATGACGCGCTCGCTCGCGAACGGCCGGTTCATCGTCCCGCAGTTGCTGGACAAGGTGGTGCGTGAATACGGGGCGGACGGGAAGGTGCTGTGGGAGTACCGTACGCCGGAGAACCCGCCTGAATGCTGGCCGTTCACGGCGATCCGCACGGGTTCTGGCCGGACCTTGGTGACGCTGACGCATGGGAATCGCGTGGTGGAGGTGGACCGTGGGGGTAAGGAGACATGGCTGCTGCAGAACTCGGACTTGCCGGCGCCATGGTTGAAGGACCCGTGCGGGGCGCAGGTGTTGGCCAACGGGAACGTGGTGGTGACGAGCTACGGTGCGGGGGAACAACGAGTCAAGCTCCTCGAGGTGGACCGTCGGAAGCGGGTGGTTTGGACGCACGAGGAGGCGCGCCCCGGAGGGATCCACCATTTCCAGGTGCTGACGACGAACGGGAGGAAGGAGCCGTGGCCGGCGCGCCGATGATGCGCATGGGCGACATGGAGCAGCATGGCCATGGGGGTTGCGGACGGGACCGGAGCAGGGTTGGAGGGTGCCGGTTGAGGCACGTTGGGCGCGATGGATTGGCAGCAGGTTCCTGATTCTGGCGGGTGACAGCCAGGCCGGGATTGGATAGTACGAAGACGTGTCTTCGAGTGCGGAACAAAGGGGCGGTGCCGTGTTGGCCCAACGGGGAGCCGGCGGCGGTCGCAAGGGGGCGTTGATCGTCGTCGCGTTGCTTCTCGTGGCGGGGTTGGCGTGGTGGTGGCGGGCTGGCAAGGGGAAGCCGACGGAACTGCCGGAGGTTGCGAGGGATGCGTTGGTGCTTCGGGACGGGCGCCTGTACCCGACGAATTCCGCGACGCCGTTCGAGGGGGTGGTCGTGGAGCGTTACCCGGATGGCGTGGTACGTTCGAGGTCGGACGTCCGTGGCGGGCGACTGAACGGGGAGTCTCGCGGATGGTATCCGAGCGGGCAGATCCAGGTGCTGGAGCACTTTGACGACGGGGTGTCGCATGGGACGAGGACCAAATGGCACGAGAACGGGGAGAGGCAGTCGGAGGCCAACATCGTGAAGGGGGTGATCGAGGGGGTGTTTCGGAGGTGGCATCCCGAGGGAGGGTTGGCGGAGGAGATTCCGATGAAGGAGGGGCAGCCCGATGGCTTGGCCAAGTCATTCGAGACCGATGGCAGCCCGAAGGCGGAGGCGTTGATGAAGGGCGGGCAGGTGGTGACGCAGAAGTTCTTCAAGGCGACGAAGCCGTCCGCGCCCTTGACAACAAGGCCGGGAGCGGGCGGTATTCCGGGGAGCGAGCCATGAAATCACGAATCAGTTTTGTTGTTTTGGGGTGCATGTGGGGCGGGTTGGTTGCCATGGGGCGTGACTATTCGGTGAGCTGGGATGTGGCGTCGTCGGGCGGCGGGTCTTCTTCCGGCGGTTCCTTTGCCGTTTGGGACGTGGTGGGCCAGCCGGATGGCGGCGGGGCGTCGGGCGGCACGTTTGCGGTGACTGCTGGTCAGATGTCGCAGCCGGGCCTTGCGGGTTTCAGCACGCGGATTGCCTCGGGCGGACGTCGTTTGTTCTACAACGGGTCGGGCTTCGACAAGTCCTCGTCGCAGGCCGATTCCTCGGTAGCGGACTCCTTCGACGACCTTGCGATTGCCTCGGACAAGACCGCATTGGTTTCCGGGGCGTCTGCCTTGGCGAATGTTTCCAGCTACGTGCAGGGGATCACGGGCATCATGGTGGACGTGGAGGCATTGCCAGACAGCGTGACGGAGGCGGACTTCGAGATCCGGCGCGGCAACTCCAGCGACATTTCGAGTTGGACGAGCGGAGTGGCGCCGGCCGTTTCGCTGCGTCGTGGTGCGGGTGCGGACGGGAGCGATCGCGTGACGTTGACCTGGCCCAACGCCACCTTCAGGAATTGCTGGGTGGAGGTCAGGATGAAGGCGACGCCCCAGACCGGCCTTGCATTGGACGACGTCTTCTATTTTGGCAACGCATTGGCAGACACGGGCAACTCCGCCTCGGACTACCGGGTGACGGCCGCGGACGTCCTTGGGCTCCGGGTTGCGCTGAAACTTGGAACAGTTCCGATCACGTCGCGCTTTGACTTGAACCGGGACAAGCTGATCAACACGACGGACGTCCTTTGGGCGCGACTTTATTCGGGCAGGCCCGGCCTTGTGAACATCCAACCCTGAAGGGGCCATGGTGGATACGTGCTCGGCGTGGCCTCTTCTGGGGGTCTTCGGGCCCTTGCGAGCTGGCATGGGAGGGGCGCGTTCGGGAGCTCACTGAATGAAAGCAAGGGTTATCATAACACCGAAGAAGGCCGTCCTGGACCCCCAAGGCAAGACGGTCCAGGAGGCTATGGCGCACATGGGCTACGAGGGCATAGGCGCCGTGCACGTGGGCAAGTACATCGAGGTGGAACTGGCGCCCGGGATGGATGGCGCCGTGGCGGAGGCACGACTGCACGATGCGTGCAGGAAGTTCCTCAGCAATCCCGTCATCGAGGATTATCGGCTGGAGATCCTCGCCTAGTGCACCGACTCGGGGCCTCATGCGTTTTGCGATCCTCCAATTCCCGGCCAGCAACTGCGACCAAGACTGCGTCCATGCGGCGAGGGTCCTCGGCCATGCGGCGAGGTTGGTCTGGCACAAGGACACCAGCCTTGGCGACGCCGATGCCGTGATCGTGCCGGGTGGGTTCAGTTACGGGGACTACCTGCGGTGCGGGGCCATCGCGCGGTTCAGTCCCGTGATGCAGGCGGTGAGGGCATTTGCCGAGGAAGGAGGCCTTGTCCTTGGCATCTGCAATGGGTTCCAGATCCTGTGCGAGTCCGGGTTGCTCCCGGGCGCCTTGATTCGCAACCGGGACCTCCAGTTTCACTGCGAGCAGGTGTACCTGCGCACGGCCAACCCCAACACGCCCTTCACGCGATGCATCCCAAGGGATGGCCTGATGCGAATCCCGATTGCCCATGGGGAGGGTTGTTATTTTGCGGATGAGGCGACGCTTGGACGCTTGCAGGCGAAGGGTCAGGTGCTGTGGCAGTACGTGGACGCGAGGGGCGAAGCCACCGAGCGGGCCAACCCGAACGGGTCGCTGCTGAACATCGCGGGCATCGCCAACGAGACGTTCAACGTGGCCGGGTTGATGCCGCATCCGGACCGTGCGAGCGAGTCGGTCCTTGGCTCGACCGACGGCCGGTACATTTTCGAGAGCATGGTGGCGACATTGGAGGAGAGGCGGCGTGCGGCTGCCTGATGGGGTCGTTCGGGTGTCTTGCGCGGCCGTCGTCACGTTCGTCCCGCCAACATGGCTGGCGGTGGCGGCTTGCTTCTGGACGGGGTGCGCGACGCCCGTGAAGCCGCGACCGGGGCTGGAGGGCGAGTCGGCGGCGTTTGTCCGGACCCATTTTGAGCAGCGGCCCGGCGAGGCGGTTGCCCTTGGGTGGCACGAGCATGACGGGCGGATCGTGGTGCCGACTCGCGAGGCGATGAACCGGGAGTTGTCCCGCCTGAGGAGCTTCGAGGTCTCCCTTCGAGGGGTGCGCGAGGCGGGATTGTCGGAATCCGCGCGCCTTGACCTTCAGTTGCTGCGCCTTGCGGTGCGGCGTGGGCTCTGGTCGCTGGAGACGGAGCAGGGATGGCGTCGCAACCCGATGTTCTACGCGGGGGCGCTGGACGTGAGCCTTTACATCCGGCGCGACTTCAAGCCGTTGCGGGAACGGGTGGCGGACATGGCGTCGATCCTGCGGCATGCGCCCGGGTTGTTTGCGGCGGCCCGCGCGAACCTGGACCTGGTGCTGCCAAGGCCGTTCGTCGAGACCGGCATCGAGGTGGCGCGGGGCACGGCGGCCTTCCTGGAGCGGGAGGTCCTGCATGCGGCGCGAACGTGCGGCGACCCTCGTGTCCTTGCGGAATTTGAGGCAGCCAACTCGGGCGCGGCTCGTGAATGCCGGGCGTTCGCGGCATGGCTGGAGGCCGAGCGGTTGCCGGCGTCCAACGGTGCCTTTGCCCTCGGGCGAGAGGGCTACGTGGCGATGTTGCGGGCGGAGGGTGTGGAAGGCTCGCCGGAGGAAATCCTTGCGGCGGGCCTGCGGGAATTGGCGGCGGAGCAGTCGCGTTTCGGGGCGGCGGCGCGCGAGATTGACGCGACCCGGCCGGCGGCAGCCGTGTTCAAGGCGATCCAGCGGGACCATCCGACGGCGTCGAGTCTGATCCCGGACACGCGTCGCAACCTCGAGGTCATCCGGGAGTTCGTGGTTTCGCGGCGGCTGGTGACGATCCCGAGCGAGGTCCGGGCGAGGGTGGAGGCGACGCTGCCGCCGTTTCGGGCGACGAGCTTTGCGTCGATGGACACGCCGGGGCCGTTCGAGACGCGGGCGACGGAGGCGTACTACTACGTGACGCCGGTGGAGCCGGGATGGAGCGAGGGGCAGGCGGAGGAGTGGTTGTCAGCGTTCAACTACTACACGACGGACGTGGTGAGCATCCACGAGGCGTACCCGGGGCATTACGTGCAGTTCCTCGCCTTGAACGCGTCGCGCGCGACGACGGTGCAGAAGGTTTTCCCGAGCTACGCGTTCAGCGAGGGCTGGGCGCACTACGCCGAGCAGATGGTGCTGGAGGCGGGTTTCATGCAACCGCCGGACCCGGCCCGCTGCACGGCCGAGGAGCGGGTGCGCGCGGCGAAGTATCGGTTGGCGCAGTCGGACGAGGCGTTGCTTCGGCTTTGCCGCCTGTGTTGCTCGGTCCGGATGCACTGCGACGGGATGACCGTGGACGAGGCAACGGCATTCTTCCGGGAGCAGTGTCACTACGAGGAGAAGCCGGCGCGGAGCGAGGCGACGCGCGGGACGTACGATCCGGGATACCTGTTCTACACGTTGGGCAAGATGCAGATCCTTGCGTTGAGGGATGAGGCCCGGCGCGCGCTGGGTGATCGGTTCGACCTTGGACGGTTCCATGACGAGTTGCTGGCGCACGGGGCGCCGCCGCCGGCGTTGCTGCGTCCGTTTGTGACGCGACGGCAGCGTGATTGAAAAACCCCCATGGCTTTCGAGAGGGAAGGCAAAAGGGGATTGAAGGTTCGGGCAGGGAACGGTACCCACCGGCCGATGTTGGGCTGGATGAGGCGGGAATGGCTGGCGGAGGCGGCTGGCACAGGGGCGTTGGTGCTATTCGGGACGGGTGCGGCGACGATGGCGCAGATGCATCCCGGGAAGGTGACGCACGGGATGGTTTCGGCGGCATTCGGCCTTGCCGTGATGGCTTGCATCGAGGTGCTGGGGGGCGTGAGTGGCGCGCACATCAACCCGGCGGTGACCTTGGGGATGGCGTGGGGCGGCCGGTTTCCGTGGAGGGAGGTGCCGGGATATGTGGCGAGCCAGTTGCTTGGGGCGGTCGCGGGGAGCCTTGCGGTCAGGGCGGTGGTCGGGAATGGGGGGTGCCTTGGGGCGACGGTTCCCTCGGGGGGGTGGTTGCAGTCCTTGGGGCTGGAGTGGCTGTTCACGTTCCTGCTGTTCCTTGCGGCGTGGAGGGTTTCGGGGCGGCCGTTGGCCGGGGTGGTGGTGGGGTCGGTGGTGGCGATGGAGGCCATGGTGGGCGGGCCGATCTCCGGGGCTTCCATGAACCCGGCGCGTTCGTTGGGGCCGGCGGTGGTGTCGGGATGTTGGGAAGGACATTGGGTTTACTGGGTGGGGCCGGTCCTCGGTGCCGCGTGTGCGGCATGGTTGGTGCGCCGGCCGTGGTTTCACGATGGGGAAGGGAACGGGAATGAAGCTGGCTGAATTGAAGGAGTTCTTGGCGGCGGACGCAGGAGCGTGGGTTCGGTTTCGGTTGCCGGACGGGGCATGGGTTGAACCGCATGCCCACGTATCGGAGGTGGCCCGGGTGGACAAGCGTTTCGTGGATTGCGGGGGCACCTTCCGGGTGGAGTCATGGTGCCGGATGCAGGCATGGGTGGGCGAGGACACGGGCCATCGCCTGCTGGCCTCGAGATTGGCCACGGCCTTGGACAAGGCGGGGCCGGTGCTGGGCGAGGGAGGCGACGCGCTGGACGTGGATCTGGAGCATGGGGATGGGCGGGTGAGCCAGTATCCGGTGGAGGGAATCGAGCGGGGCGAGGGCTGGGTGGGGCTTCGGTTGGGCGAGCGAAGGACGGATTGCCTTGCCAAGGAGCGATGCGTGCCGTCGCAGCCGGCGTCGGTGCCAATCGCCTTGGGCATGAAGCCGGGGTTCAGGCCGGGGGCGGCGGCGGGATCTGGGCGCACGGGGTTGCCGTTGGCCTTGGTGCTGTGCACGGGCAACTCGTGCCGGAGCCACATGGCGGAGGGAATCCTGAGGGTCGCGACCGCGGGCAAGCTGCGGGTGGCGAGCGCGGGCAGTCGTCCGTCCGGGCATGTGCATCCCTTGGCGATCCGGGCGATGGCGGAGATCGGGATCGACATCTCCGGGCATGAGTCGAAGCACATGGATGGATTCCTGAGGGAATCGGTGGACACGGTGATCACGGTTTGCGGGAACGCCGACCAGGCGTGCCCGGTGTTCCCGGGGCAGGTTCACCGGCATCATTGGCCGTTTGACGACCCAGCCCATGCGACGGGCACGGACGAGGAAAAGATGGCGGTGTTCCGTCGGGTAAGGGACGAGATCCGCCGGGTGTTCGAGGCCTACGCGGCCGGACGATGCGGGGGATGAAGCGGCGCGTGTCGTGGGCGCGGACGGAGGCGGTGGTGCGGCGTGGCGTGGAGGCGGGCTGGCATCGGGGCTTCCAGCTTGGGGTCGTGTTTCGGGGCGAGCCTATGGGACTGTGCCATGGGCACTCGACGGATGGCGCCGCCATGGACGGCGACACGTGTTGCTCGTGGTTGTCGGCGGGAAAGCCGTTGACGGCGTTGCTGGTCGGGCGGGCGGTGCAGCGGGGGGTCTTGGGCTGGGACCAGCGCATTGCCGGGTGGATCCCGGATTTTGGTGCTGGAGGGAAGGAGGAGGTGACCATCCGGCAGGTGCTGACGCACACGGCGGGGATGCGGGGCGCGGACGCGTTGTTGGATGCGGCGGAGGCGCGAGACTGGGCCGGGGCGGTTGCGCGGGCCTGCGAGGCGCCCCTCGAGGAGGGATGGGTCCCGGGCCGGACGGCAGGGTATCATGCGCGGGGATCATGGCTGGTGCTTGCCGAGGTGGCGTGCCGCGCGATGGGTGGTGAATTTGGGTGTTTGGTGGGGAAGGAGGTTTGCGGGCCGCTGGGCGTGGCGGGGTTGCGGTTTGATTGGACGGAGCGGGGGGCGGCGTCGGCGGGGAGGGGATGGGCAGGGATGGAATGGACCGTGGAAGGCGCGCGCGTTGGGGGGGCGTCGGGTGGCGAAGAGGGCGGCCGGGGGGCTGGCTGGCTTGATCCCGGGTCCGGGTTGAGGGGCAGCGCGAGGGAGATGGCGTGGATGTACTCGGGGTTGCTGGGGCGCACGGAGGGTTGGATTCGGGGGGAGTTGCTGGATGCGATGACGGGCCCGCAGCGGGTTGGGACGTTCGACCTGACGTTTGGGGCGGTGGTGGATTTCGGGCTGGGGTTCGTGCTGAACACGCCGGCGCGTGGCGGGAAGCCGATGCCGTACGGGTACGGGCGGCATGCGGGGCCGCGGACGTTCGGGCACAGCGGGCGCCAGAGTGCGTGCGCGTTTGCGGACCCGGACGCGGGGGTGGCGGTGGCATGGAGCTTCAACGGGATGCCCGGCGAACGGGTACACCAGGCGCGCCAGCGGGAGGTGAACGAGGCGGTGTACGAGGAACTTGGGCTGGGCTGAGGGGCAGCGCGAGGTGACGGAGTGGCTGCCCTTGGCTTTTGTGGGCTTGGCGACGAGGGGGCGGGACGTTCAATGTCGGGCCCGATGTTCCACTTGATTCCCAGTCGTTTGCGTCCGGCCGTGGTGTCGGGCTTTTTGGCCGGCCTTTCGTTCCATGTGGGAGAGGCGGCCGTGCGTCTTCACCCGGTCTTCACGGACCATGCGGTGTTGCAACAGGGCAAGCCGGTGCCGGTGTGGGGTTGGGCGGATCCCGGGGAGAAGGTGACGGTGCGGTTTGGGGACCATGTGGCGAGCACGGAGGCGGGGCAGGATGGCAAGTGGATGGTGCGGCTTCGCCCGATGAAGGCCACGGCGGCGCCGCGGGCCCTGGAGGCCTCGGGGAGCACGTCGGTGCGCATCGAGGACGTGTTGGTGGGGGAGGTGTGGGTTTGCTCTGGGCAATCGAACATGGAATGGCCGATGACGGCGAGCCGGGACCCGCAGGCGGACATCCAGTCGAGCACGAACCCCTTGCTGAGGCTTTACACGGTGAGGAAGGCGACGTCGCCGACGCCCTTGGACACGTTCGCGGACTCGAAGGGGCACCAGTGGGCAACGGCGACGCCGGACGGGGTGAAGGGTTTCTCGGCCGTGGCTTACTACTTCGGGCGCGACTTGCAGAAGGCGCTGGGCGTGCCGGTGGGGTTGATTCACACGTCGTGGGGCGGGAGCCCGGCGGAGGCGTGGACGAGCGGGGAGACGTTGCGCGGCAACCCTGCGTATGCGCGGGACATCCTTGAGGGGCAGGTCAACACGATGCGCAGCCGGAAGGCGGCGTTGGCCAAGTGGGAGCAGGACCGGGACGCGGCGGTCGCGGCCGGCAAGAATCCGCCGGGCCGCCCGTTCGGTGGGTGGCTGCCGAGCGACCTGTACAACGCGATGATCGTGCCGCTGCTGCCCTATGGCATCTCGGGGGCCATCTGGTACCAAGGCGAGTCGAACGCAGGCCGCGCATGGCAATACCGGGACCTGTTCGCGGACATGATCCGCGACTGGCGGCGCGGGTTTGGGCAGGGCGACTTCCCGTTCCTCGCGGTGCAGCTTGCGCCATGGGACAAGAACAAGAAGCGCAGCCTTGAGGACATCACGCGGGAGCCGGTCGAGAGCGACTGGGCGGAGTTGCGGGAGGCGCAGGTCCATGTGTCCAAGGTGTTGCCCAAGGTGGGCGTGGCGGTCATCACGGACGTGGGCGACAAGGACGACATCCATCCCAGCCAGAAGCAGCCGGTGGGGGCGCGCCTTGCGCTGCTGGCGCTTCGGATTGGCCATGGCAAGGACGTGGCCGCGACGGGGCCGGTCGTTCATTCGCACCATGCGGTGAAGGGGGCCATGGTGTTGAACTTCGACGCCGTGGGGACGGGCTTGCGTTCCTCCGGGGGCGTGCTGACGGGCTTCGCCGTCGCGGGCGAGGATCGCAAGTGGCATGGGGCCAAGGCCGAGATCCGCGCGCGCAGCCAAGTGGTGGTTTCCAGCCCGAACGTTCCGGTGCCCGTTGCCGTCCGGTACGGGTGGGCGGACTTCCCGGTGGTGAACCTGACCGACAGCCACGGCCTGCCGGCATCGCCGTTCCGGACGGACGGATGGCCCGCGATCACGGCGAGGCGCTAGCACGGGCCATGGGGATGGAAGCAAGGAACCCGCGTTGCCTCCCATGAGATCGACCGCCTTGTCACGCAGGGATCTTCTCCGTGGCTCCGTGGCCATGGCCGCGTACGGCCTTGCGAGCCGGCCCATGGCCAGCCTTGGGCTTGAGCCCGGGCCGGGCGAGGTGCTGATCCCGTGGCTCGACGTGCAGCCCAAGGGCCGGGCGATGCTTCAATGGCAGGACCTGACCACATGGGAG
>CAIYFP010000218.1 GCA_903925515.1 uncultured Verrucomicrobiota bacterium | reverse complement strand
TCGATTTCCCGGCCCCGTTGGCTCCCACCAGCCCCAGCCGGTCGGCGCGGTTGATCGTCAGGCTGACGCCCTCGAAGAGCGTCCTTGGCCCGTACGCCTTGGATATTTCGGACAACGTGAACACGCGTTTGAACCGCCATCTTCCGGCCGATCAACGCGCGAGCCAAGCACCCTGTTCAACCCGGTATCGCCGCCCCCACGCATGGTTCGTCTGCATCTGCCGGGCCAACCCGGCCCTCGTCGAGCCCTCGCCGCCGCCCTCGCGCCATGCCTCCAACGCCGCCACAGGATCCTTCCGCGCCGCCCATTCCCTCGCCCACTCCGCACCCGTCCACCCGCTCGCCGGCGACATCGTCCGCGACCCCGCGTCGGCCAGCCACCAACGTCCCCATGCCGTCCATGGGTCCCTCGCGTCCGCTTCCGTCACCGCCCTCCGCAATCCATCCCACTCCTTCCCCGTCGCCGCGTTCGTCCGGCCCCATACCCATCGCGCCCATTCCCCAAGCCAGCCCGGCGCGGCGGCCAGTGGCGGCAACGGCACCAACCGCACGCCGCCCCTGCCGTCCGGGACCAACACCCGGCCTCCGTCGCCGCTGAATCGCGCCCCCGGCAGGTTCACCTGCCTCCCACGGCGCGCCCCCGGCTCGACCATGGCCACGCTTTCCCCCGACTCCAAAGACCACAAGCCCACCACCCCGCCCGCCCCCTCCATTCGCAGCCAGCGTCCGTCAGGCGAGACGTCCACCCCTGCGAGCGTCCCCACCCCTCCTTCGATCGGCTTGCCCCTCGTTTCGCCCGTCGCCGCGTCCCAGGCCGTCACCACGCCCGCCTGCCTCGCGAGCAGCCAGCGCCCTCCCGCCGCGTAACGCGCCTCATCATAAGGCGTCTCCGGCCCGATCACCGGCCGGTCCGTCGGCGCATCCGGTGTTCTTGCCAGCCTCTGGACCAAACCCCTGCCGGCCTTCCCTTCCTGCACCCGGCACGTGACCACCCACGTCCCCGTCGGATCAAGGTCGAACGGCCCCGGAACAACAACGGGAAACCGCGCCACCTCCGTCGCCGGTTCATCGCCCTTCCAGACCCGCCCCGTCGCGGCATTCGTGGGTCCCACGATGGCCACCGTCCATTCGCCCGATGCGTTCCCCACAAACGCATGCACCGGCTCGTTCGACACCACCACCACCGGCTGGCCCACCCATGGCTTCACCGCACGAACCGACGATCCCGATGCAGTCCAAAGCCATCCCCCGCCTTGGCCCACCGCGACCCGCGTGACCTCGGGATGCGTCACCCACGCTCCCGCGGGAAGCCCCGTGCCAAGGTTCCACAACCGGGCCTTGGACGCCCCCAGCACCGTCGCAACCCATTCACCCTTCGCGTCCAACGAAACCGCACCCGGCGCGGATGCCAGCAACAACGCCGTCCCCTTTCCTGGCCGCTCCCATGGCATGGACTCCACCCTCCCCTGCGAATCCACCGTCACCACGGTCGTCCCGCCCGGCCCAAACGCCGCCGCCGCGATCGGCGACAACCCTCCCGACCACGCATCCCGCGCCCCCCGGCCCCGCGCATCCAACACCCTCTCCCCAGCCATCGTTCCCACCCGAAGCCACCTCCCGGTCCCATCAAACGCCACCGCCTCCACGCGCCCCACGCCCGGGCATCCCCGCGCCGCAAGCCTTCCTTCCGCCCAGTCCCACAGCCCCACCCCGCCCTCCCTCATCCCGGTCGCCAGCCACATCCCGTCCGCCGAGAACGCCATGCCCGGCCCCGTCGCCCCCACCAATCGGATGCCCGTCGCACCCAATGTCCTCCCATCCCGGATCTCAACCCCCTCCGGAGTCGCCACCGCCAAGACCGCCCCGGAGGGATGCCACGCCGCCGCCGTCGGCAACCCGCCTAGCGTCGCCTCCGCCATCGGCGCCCCCTCCGGCAACGAAACCAACCGCACCGCCCTCCCCTCAAATCGGGCCTCGCGCCGCCCGTCCGGCGCCGGTGCCAACACCATCGCCGGCACCCCGAGCACCGCTCCCGGCAACCAGGCCGCGTTCGTCGGTGCAGCCGCCGGAACCATCCAGTCCTCCAGCATCAACGCCGCCCCAACCCGGGCGGCCACCACCGCGTCCCCAGCCCGCGCCCCCATCGCATCCGCCAGCTGCCCAAGGTCAGGCGTCGCGCCCGTCAACGGCCAGCCCACCAACAAAATCATGGTCCCCAACGCCCGCTTCTTCATGGCTTCATTCCCCTCACGGATGACGCCCCATCCTCGTCTCGATGACAATGCCAAGCGCTCCACCCCCGCCCCATGCCCGGCCGCGACGCCAAAAATTCACCCGCCAAGCACTCGGTTGAATCTTGTCGCGTTTCTCCTCGTCCCGATACCCTCGCGGCTTCATTTGCCGCCTATCTCTACGAGTATGCATCTCCATTCCTCGCTCCGTCGCGCCCGGCGCCGTCAGGCCGCCGCCTTCACCCTCATCGAGATCCTTCTCGTCATCGTCATCATCCTCCTCCTCGCCGGGGCCCTCGTCGTCTTCGTGCTCCCCCAGCAGAAGGGCGCCGAGAAAAACACCACCCGACTCCTCCTCCAAAACGTCGCCACCGCCCTCGACTCCTATCGCCTCAACCTCGGCCATTACCCACCGAGCAGGAAGGCGGCCTCGACGCCCTCCTCAAGAAGCCCTCCTTCGAGAAGGAATCCATGGGCGACAAGTGGACCGGCCCCTACCTCAAGCCCGGCACCGTCCTCGACGACCCATGGGGCAACAAGATCCGCTACGAGCTCGCCGATCGCTCCTCCCCAGACTCCGAAAAAAACGGCGGCCTCCCCTACAAGCTCTTCTCCGTCGGGCCCGACGGCCAGCCCGACACCGACGACGACGTCAAGCTCTACAACGACGAGCCCGGCCAGTCCCAGCCCCAGCCCTGACGCCTGGCCTCCCCAACCCCAACCCCTCCCCTCCATGCCAAGCCGGAATCGAGCGCCATCGCTCCGTTCCGGTGCCTTCACGCTCGTCGAGCTCCTCCTCGCCGTCGCCCTCCTCGCCCTCCTCCTCGGCGCCATCGCCTTCAACTTCTCCTCCCTCCAGCAAGGCCAAGCCCTCGAGCAGGGCGCCGACCAATTCGAGTCCCTCCTTCGCATCGCCCGCGCCCACGCCGCCCTCTCCGGCCACCCCGTCCTCGTCGGCCTCATCCCGGCCTCGCCCTCCGCCTCCGCCAACACCGACGGCCTCGCCCTCGCTGTCCTCGCACAGCCCGCCCCCCTCCAAAACCCCTCCCTCCTCACCCCCGTCCCCGGCACCGCCCAGCTCCTCCCCACCCTCGCCGAACTCGTCCAACTCGAAGTCGAGGCCCCCCCCAACGCCGAAG
>CAIYFP010000217.1 GCA_903925515.1 uncultured Verrucomicrobiota bacterium | reverse complement strand
GGGCTTGAAGGCGGCGAACGTGGCGCTGGACCGCAAGGTCTTGGCCTATATCGCCGCGACGGACGC
This sequence comes from uncultured Verrucomicrobiota bacterium, assembly GCA_903925515.1. Taxonomy (GTDB): domain Bacteria; phylum Verrucomicrobiota; class Verrucomicrobiia; order Limisphaerales; family UBA9464; genus UBA6176. Next base: position 10,898 of record CAIYFP010000217.1, on the reverse strand, counting down.
CCCCGCGTTCGCGGAGTTGGCGAAAATCGCCATGGCTGCGATGGCGACGAAGCTGGCGAAGGCCGCCTAGTCGGCCTTGACGGGCTGGCATGAAGGGGCGGGCATCCTCACATGGGATGCCCGCCCTTGCCTTTGGAACGGCATCCATCGTTTCCTTTCTCGTCCTGCATGACGCTCCTTGAGGAACTTGAATTGGCGAAGCAGGCCGCGTTGGCGGCCGTGACGGCGGCGCCGGACCTTGCATCGCTTGACCATGCGAAGGGCTCGGCCACGGGGCCGGAGGGACGTTTCACCGTGCTGATGCGTCGCCTTGGCTCGTTGGCGAAGGAGGAACGGCCGGCGGCGGGCAAGGCCTTCAACGCGGCGAAGGCGGAGATCGAGGCCGCGTTGGCGGCGCGGCGCGGCGAGCTGGAGCTGCGCGCGGCGGTGCCGCGGGAGCCATTCGACTTCACGGCGCCGGGACGACGGCGGGGGACCGGGCGGCTGCACCCGTTGACCCGGGTGACGGACGACATCGTGCGGGCGTTCCGGCGGCACGGGTTCGCGGTGGCGGACGGCCCGGAGATCGAGGACGAGCGACACTGTTTCGACGCGTTGAACACGCCGGCGGAGCATCCGGCGCGGGACGCGCAGGACACGTTCTTCGTGGCGGCGGCGGGGCGACCGTTGCTGCGGACGCACACGAGCTCGGTGCAGGTGCGGGTGATGGAGACGATGGCGCCGCCGATCCGGATCGTGGTGCCGGGTCGCGTGTTCCGGCGCGACAACGCGGACGCGACGCACAACCCGACGTTCCACCAGATCGAGGGGTTGTACGTGGACCGCAACGTGACGATGGGGGACCTGAAGGGAACGGTGGAGGCGGTGTTCCATGAGCTGCTGGGGGACGACGTGCGGCTTCGGTTCCGGCCCCATTACTTCAGCTACACGGAGCCGAGCCTCGAGATCGACTTCACGAACGCGTTGGTGAGGAAGCTGGGAAAGGAATGGCTGGAGATCGCGGGGTGCGGGATGGTGCATCCCAAGGTGTTTGAGAACGTCGGATACGACCCCGAGGCGTGGAGCGGCTGGGCCTTTGGCTTCGGCATCGAGCGCATCGCGATGCTCCGGTACGGCGTGACGGACATCCGGGCCTTCTACGAGAACGACGTGCGTTTCCTCCGCCAGTTCTAGGGGAGGCACGATCGGAAACCCCCTCCCGCCGTCGCATGTCCATCGAACGTAACTGCGCGATGCTGATGCTGAAGGCCCGCCGTGACGGCGCGTCCTTTGGGCGATCGGTGATGCTGGGGCACCAGGGGCTCGGGCTTGGGGACGACGCCTACGCGGCGTTCCACCGAGCGTGCGGCACGACGCCGGCGTCTCCGCGCCCGGCGTACGCGGACGACCTGTTCACGGCGCTGGGCGCGGGCGCGGTGGAGGTGATGGACTTCTCGGACTACGAGGGCGCCCGGTTGCTGCATGACCTGAACCAGCCGGTGCCGCCGGAATGGCACGGGGCCTTCGACGTGGTGGTGGACGGCGGCACGCTCGAGCACGTGTTCAACGTGCCGGTGGCCCTGAGGAACGTGATGGAGATGCTCAAGCCGGGCGGGCGGTTCCTGTCGGCCACGATCCCCAACAACTGGTGCGGGCATGGGTTCTACCAGTTTTCGCCGGAGCTGTTCTTCCGGGTGTTCTCGCCGGAGAACGGGTTTCGCGTGGAGGGCCTGTACATGGCGGAGCTGGACGGGTCGCGATGGTGGGCGGTCCGTGACCCGGCGTCGGCACGGCAACGGGTCGAGTTGGTGAACGACCGTCCGATGTACCTGCTCGTCCAGGCGGTGCGGGAGGCCGTGGTGCCGGTGTTTGGGCGGACGCCCCAGCAGAGCGACTACGTGGCGGCGTGGTCGGGCGACCCTGGTTTTGGCGCGGGGGCGGCATGGAAGCGTCGGCTGCTGGCCCTGCCCGGGACGCGGGCCGTCGGATCCTACCTGCGGCGCCGGCAGGCGCGGCGCTGGGCCTCGCTTCGCAACACGGACCTTTACTCCCCGTTCGAGCCGCCGGTGCGGCTGTAGCCCCTTTTCTTTTCCCATGAAAGTCACGCTCAACTGGCTCAAGGAACACGTGGACTTCGACTGGTCTCCCGCCGGGCTCGCGGAGCGGCTCACCATGCTCGGCCTTGAGGTCGAGGGGATGGAGCATCGCCCGGGCGAGCTCGAGGGCGTGGTGGTGGCGCACGTGGTGTCGCGGGACCCGCACCCCAACGCGGACCGGTTGTCGGTTTGCCGGGTGAACGACGGCAAGGGCGAGCGCCAGATCGTGTGCGGCGCGCAGAACTTCAAGGCGGGCGACAAGGTCCCGTTGATCCTGCCCGGCGCATCCTTGCCGCCGAAGCCGGGCGAGACCCAGCCCTTCACGATCAAGGTGGGCAAGATTCGCGGGGTCGAGTCGCACGGGATGTTATGTTCCGCCGACGAGCTCGGGATCGACGCGGAGGGCACGGGACATCGTCGCGAGGATGGGCTCCTGATCCTGCGCGAGGACGCGTTGCCGGGGCAGCCGCTGGCCGCGTACCTCGGACGTTCCGGACCGGACGTGGTCTATGACCTTGAGGTGACGCCGAACCGTCCGGACCTGAACTCGGTGCTGGGCATCGCGCGTGAGATATCGGCGGTGACGGGCAACCCGCTGCGCGGGGTGGAGACGGGTTACGAGGAGGCGGCGGGCGCGGCGGACGCGGCCGGGTTGGTGGGGGTGCGGGTCGAGGCCCCGGAGGCGTGCCATCGTTACACGGCCCGGGTGGTACGGGGCGTGCGGGTGGGGCCGAGCCCGGGGTGGCTGCAATCGAGGCTGGCGCAGGTGGGGTTGCGGTCGATCAACAACGTGGTGGACGTGACCAACCTCGTGATGCTCGAGACCGGGCAGCCGTTGCATGCGTTTGACCTGCGCCTGCTGGGCCGGGACGCGGACGGGCGCCCGACCGTGGTGGTGCGTCGGGCGAGGGAGGGCGAGACGTTCACGACCTTGGACGGCGTGGAGCGGAGGTTGGGCCCGGAGAGCGTGTTGGTTGCGGACCCCGGCAAGGGGATCGCGTTGGCGGGCGTGATGGGCGGGCTGAACACGGGCATCCAGCCGGACACGACGGACGTGCTGGTGGAGAGCGCATGGTTTGACCCGGCGAACATCCGGCGGACCAGCAAGGCGCTGGGGCTGCGCACGGACGCCAGCTACCGGTTCGAGCGCGGGGCGGACGTCGGCGCGGCGGACATGGCAAGCCGCCGGGCGGTACGGTGGATCCTGGAGCTTGCGGGCGGCGCGGCGGCGGGGGGCGTGGTGGATGCATGGCCGGTCCGCGTCCCGGCGAACGAGATCGCGCTGCGTCCGCTCCGGGTTCGGCAGGTGCTGGGGATCGAGGTGCCGGAGGACGAGGCATGGCGCCACCTGAAGGCGCTGGGGTTGCAGGGGCCGTCGGATGGGCCGGGGGGCGCGACGGTCTGGCGGGTGCCGACATGGCGCGTGGACCTGAAGCAGGAGATCGACCTTGTGGAGGAGGTGGCACGGTTGCATGGGGTGGACCGGATTCCATCCACGGCGCCGCGGGGCGCGAGGGGGAGCCATCCCTTTGACGCGACGTACGACGTCTGGATGGAGCTGCGTCGGATGCTGGCGGGCCATGGGCTGAACGAGGCGCAGGGGCAGACCCTGGTGTCGGGGGCGTCGGCTCGGATGGCGTCGGGGGAGGTGGTGTCGTTGTCGAACCCCTTGAGCAGCGACATGGACGTGCTGAGGCCGTCGTTGATGCCGGGCCTGATGGACGTGCTGCGCCACAACATGTCGCGAAGGAACGCGGACGTGCGGTTGTTCGAGATCGGGCGCGTGTTCCGGGGTGGCGAGGCCGGGGTGACGGAGGGCTGGAGGCTTGGGATTGCGATGACCGGTGCGCGCAACCCGGCGTTCTGGGCCGGGGAGGAGAGGGATGCGAGGTGCGACCTTGCGGACCTGAAGGGGGTGGTGGAGGAGGTTCTCGAATGGTTCGGGCTGCGCGGAGTGGTTTTCTCGCGCCGTGCCGAGCCCACGACGCTGTGGATGGAGTCGGCGACCCTGGCGTTGGGGGGCAAACGGGAGCTGGGGCAGATGGGGCAGGTCCTGCCAACGGTGGCGCGGCGTCATGACCTGCGGGACCCGGTGCTGATGGCGGAGCTGGACCTCGACGTGTTGCTGGCGAGGAGGAACGCGGTCCGGTCTGCCAAGTCGTTGGCGGCGTTCCCGTCCAGCCAGCGTGATGTCGCGATGGTGGTGGACGAGTCGGTGACGCACGACGCGGTGTTGGCGGCGGTGCGGGCCGCGAAGCCCGCGAACCTGGAGTCGGTGGAGTTGTTCGACGTGTTCCGCGGCCGGCACGTGTCCTCGGGGCAGAAAAGCGTGGCGTACTCGTTCACGTACCGGGCGGCGGACCGAACGTTGAAGGACGAGGAGGTGACGGCATCGCACCAGCGGGTGGTGGAGGCGTTCCGCGGGGTCTTGAGGGCGACGATCCGGGAGTGAGGCGCGGCATGCGGCCTGCCCTCGGTCGTGGCGGCGCCCACGTTCCGCGCGGCAGGGCCCGTGTCTGGAATGGACAAATCCGTCCATCGTCGAAAGCATTGAGCAGTGAGGGGGCGTTTCTCCATCGAAGGCGATCGTACGGCGACGCGGGCGTCGTTCGTGGAACGGCTTCGGGATTGGCGGGACGAGACGACGTGGGGGCAGTTTCTCTCGCGGTACGGCAAGCTGGTGCACCGGGTGGCGTTGCGGGCGGGGTTGCGCGAGGACGAGGCGGACGAGGTGGTCCAGGAGACGGCGTTGGCGGTGGCGCGCAAGATGCCCGAGTTCGAGTACCGTCCCGGGCAATGCAGCTTCGAGGGCTGGGTGCGGCGCATGGCGCGGCTGCGCATCATGGACCAGTTGCGTCGGCGTGGCCGCGAGGCGCGGGTGGGCCATGTGGACGGGGTGGGATGCGTGACGGCGAGGGGCGGGGACCCGGGCTCCGGGACCGGGGAGGAACGTTCGTGGATGGCAGAGCCCTGCGTGACTCCGGACGATGACGCGGCGTGGATGGAGGCATGGAAGGAGATGCTGCTGGGGCGGGCGCTGGAGCGGGTTCGACTGGCCGCGACGCCGGAGCACTACCAGATCTTTTTCATGACCGTGATGGAGGACCGGCCCGGGGCGGACGTGGCGCGGATCTTGGACGTGAGCCTCGCGCAGGTGTATGTGGTCCGGCATCGGTTGATGGGGCGGTTGCAGCGGGAGGTGGAGAAGGTGCGGAAGGAGGCCGAGTGCGGGCTGGACCCGGGCCTGGCAGGCGAATCGGGGAAGGTCAGGGGCACCGATGGACCCGGGGCGGAGTGAGACGGGCGGCGGCGCGCCCCGGGTGCCGGACCACGAGGTGGTGCGGCGCATCGGCGAGGGGAGCCACGGGCAGGTGTGGCTTGCGCGTTCGGTGCTGGGGGTGTGGCGGGTGGTGAAGGTGGTCCGGCGTGACCTGTTCCGGGACGAGCGCCCGTATGGCCGAGAGTTCGCGGGGGTGCAGCGTTTCGAGCCGTTGTCCCGGGAGGACGAGGGATTCGTGGACGTGCTGCACACGGGGAGGAACGACGCGGAGGGCTATTTTTACTACGTGATGGAGCTGGCGGACGCCGTGGACGGGGAGCCGGGGGCGACCGTGGAGCCCGAGACGTACGAGCCCTGCACGCTGGGGCGAGTCATGGCCAAGCGCGGCCGCCTGGACTCCGAGGCCGTGTTGGAACTGGGGCGCCGGCTGGCGTCGGCCATGGCTCGCCTGCACGAGGCGGGCCTGCTGCACCGGGACATCAAGCCGTCGAACATCGTGTTCGTGGGGGGCCGGCCGAAGCTGGCGGACATTGGGCTCGTGGTGGAGCAATCCGAGGCGCGGTCGTTCGTGGGAACGGACGGCTACATCGCGCCGGAGGGACCGAACTCGCGCCAAGCGGACATCTACAGCCTTGGGATGGTCTTGTACGAGGCGTCCACGGGGTTGCGCCGTGACGATTTTCCCCGGCCATGCGACGCGATGGACGGGGGGAGCGACGCAGGCGTCCTGAGGGAGTTGAACGCGGTCGTGATGCGGGCCTGCGCGGCCCGGCCGGAGGACCGGTATGCGACGGCGGGGGAGCTTGGGGGCGACCTCGCCTTGCTGACGTCGGGCGGGTCGGTGCGGCGACGGCAACGATGGAGGCGATGGCGTCGCGGGATGGCGTGGGCGGCGGCGGCGACCCTGGTGGCGGGGGCGGCATGGGGAGCGTGGACGTGGCAGCGCGAGGCATGGTTGGACGCCGGGCGACGCGCCCGGCTGGCGGAGCAGGAACTCCGCATGAGCAGCCTGCATGTGGCGTCGGCGACCCGTGCGATGCACGACGGGGACGACGCGATGGCGTTGGTTTGGCTGGCGCAGGGGATCGCGAGCAAGGAGGCGGCGGGGCAGCGGGCCGAGGCCGAGCGGGTGTTGGCACGTCAGGTCCGGGAACGCATGCCGGCGGTCCGGGCGACGATCATGGCCGGGCACGGCCTGTTCTCGGTCACGTTCGGGCCCGATGGCGAGCGCGTGGTCACGTCGGACGACCAAGGGTTCGCCCGCGTCTGGGATTCCAACACGGGCGCCTTGGTCCATGGGCCGGTGCGGTGCGCGAGGCGGCCCGCCCATGTCCAGCTTTGCAACGACGGCGACCGTGCATGGTCTGCACCCCGGATCGATCTTCCGGCATTCGAGCAACCGACGGAGGCAACGGGCGAGGTGTCATGGTTTGACATGGCCACGGGTCGTCCGGATGGCGCCCGGTGGGAGGGGGTGGGCTGGGCCGTCGGCAGCCCGGACCATCGATGGATCGCGGCGGCGCGTTCGGGATACGGCGTGGGCCTTGGGCGTGCGGACGGCAGGTCGCCGTGCCGTCTGGCTGGAGCCCATGGCGGGCCGGTCAATGCGATGTCCTTCAGTCCGGACTCGACCTTGCTGGCCTCGGGCTCCCGCGACGGGACGGTGAAGGTGTGGAGCGTTCCCGACGGTGTGTTGCGCGTGCAATTCCGGGTGGCGGGTCGCCTCGCGGCGCTCGCATGGGGCCATGGCTCCGGAACCCTTGCGACCCTCGCCCGCGACGACCGCCAGCAACGCGTGGTGCAAGGGTGGGATGTTGGCACGGGCAAGGAGCGGATGCCATCGGTCGCCCTCGGGCCGGGGGGCATCTTGATGGACCATGGCGGGGTCGATGGGCAACGGTTGGTCGCGAGCCTCGAGTCGCATGACCTGCGCGTGCTGAACTGCGGCGATGGCAGCCAGGCCTTGCCGGACATCCCCATGCGGGGAAACCGATGCCATGCGATGACGGTTGGAGTGGATGGAAGATGGCTCCTGACGGGCGGGGCGGACGGGCATGCGAACGTGTGGAGCCTTGAGGACGGCGGGTTGGTGGCAACGATTCCCAAGCACGCCCGGGCGGTGCGTTGGGTGGCGTTCCATCCGGTGGACGGGTCATGGCTTACGGCGGCCGATGACGGGTGGGTTCGACTGTGGAGGCATCAGGGTGCCGAGCACGAGCGCCGGGCCGTGCCATCCATCGCCCATTGGGGACCGATGGCCGGGCAGGAGGGCCGGCTGGAGTGGCGACGAGCGGCATGGAACGTCCGGGGCGACGTCCTCGTCACGGTCGCGTCCCGTCGCGACCTGGGAGCCAGCCCCGGCCGTGACGTGGTCCTTGCGATGGACAGGAGGGAAGGGGAGTGGCGGACGGCGGCCGAGGGCTTGGTCTTGGGTCCCGACCCCGTCGTGGTGGGCGCCCTCGCGGGTGAATCGTGGGCGGTCAAGGGGCTCGTTTCCGGGAACGACCGGGGAAATCCAGCGTCGGAGGAGGTGCTTTGGCTCACGCGTCGCGAGGGTGCATGGCACTCGTCGCGACTCCGGCATCCCGTCGCGGTGGCCGACCTCCGCGTCATCGATCCTGGCCGCCTTGTGACCGTCGATGCCACCGGGGTGATCCGTTCATGGGCCCCGGACCGGCCCGAGCCGCTCCGGACCGCAGGGGTGCCGGTTCATGCCCCGAGGAGCCATGTGCTGTCCCCCGACGGGTCGATGGTGGCATCGGTGGGTGCCGACATGGGCCGGATCCGGGTTGTCGCATGGGAGGCACCCGGGGTCCACGACACGGAGATCCTCGCGGATGGTCCTCCATCTTGGCTGACCTTCCTTGGCTCGTCGTACCTCTTCGGCATCGTCCATGGCGCGCCGGTGGTCTGGGAGGCTCGTCGAGCCGCGTCATGGCCCCGTTTTGAGGCTGGAATGGGCCGGCTGGAGGACGTGGACTGGAACGAGCCACGACACTGGTTGCTCAACAGCGCCGACGCCGGCTCCCTGCAGGTTTTCGAGGCGCGAACAGGCGTGCGGCGGATGATCGGCAACGGGTTGCCCTTCCGAGGGCGTCTTCGGGCCAGCTTCGGCGGGGACGGACGATGGGTTGTGACCGTGGATGCTCTTCAAAATGTCCGGGTGTTCGACTCAGCCACCGGCATGCAGGTGACCCCGGCGCTGGCCCATGCCGGCACCGTCTTCTGGGCGGGCATGTCCGCAGACCAGTCGCTGGTTACCCTGAGCGCCCCCAACGTCTTCCGGCGTTGGACCCTCGCTCCGGACCCCTCCCTTGCCAGCGAGCTGGCGCGCAACGCTGCCGGCCTTTCCGGACGACGCGTGGACGAACGCGGGCACGAACGCTGGCTTGACCCCCCGCCCGGCCCGGCCGGTCGCGAAAAACCACCGGTCGATTTAAGATAGTCTGTAAGAAAAGCCGACCATCCCCCGATGCGAAATGGGGAGGGCGCAGGTGCTCCGAAACATGCATCCGCCTTCTCGTCGAGGGCATGGTCTTGGTTATTAACAAAAACAAGTCGTCCGGCCAAAATGGCGCCGCATGGGTGACGCAGGGCGTGAGGTCGCTGTTTTGCCTCCTTTTGACGTGGGTCGTCGGGGGCAGGTTGGCGGCGGGAACGGCATTCACCTATCAAGGTCGCCTCAGCGACGGGTCGGCCGCCGCCAACGGATCCTACGAGCTGCGCTTTCGTCTCCATGATGCCCTCGCCGGAGGCAGCCCTGCCTCCGCCGAGCTCGCCTTCCCCTCTGTCGTCGTCACCAACGGCCTCTTCACCGTCTCCCTCGACTTTGGCCCCGCACCCTTCCACGGCGGCGCCGACCGCTGGCTCGAGATCAGCGCGCGTCCTGCTGGCTCCATCAACCCCCTCGCCACCTTCTCCCCGCGCACCCCCCTTCACGCCGTACCCTACGCCCTCTTCGCACTCTCCACCCCGGGCGACGCCTCCGCCTTGGTCACCGGAACCGTTCCCGATGCGCGCCTTAGCCTCAACATCGCCCGCATTCCCGACATCCTATCCTCCAGCAACACCCTTTCCGACCGGGTCTATGCCACCCAGGCCGACCTTCAAGCCCAGGTCAATGCCCTGTCCAACCGCGTCGCCCAGCTCACGGCCGCCCTTCCCCCGCAGTCCTCCCTCGTCGCTCCCTCCCTTCCGAGCGGTCTTGTCATTGCCTCTCCTGTCCCCGGCGACCTCACGCTCCTTTCCCAAGGCTTGGTCCAGTTCATCGGCTTCGACGCCCCGAGCTGGTTCACGGGGTCGTCCGTCGGAGCCGCCACGGCGCGTCATGGCCATGGTGCGGTGTGGACCGGCAGCGAAATGCTGGTGTGGGGCGGGGTCGTGAACAACGCGGTCACCGCCTCCGGCGGTGCCTACAAGCCCGGCAACAACAACTGGTCCACCCTCTCCCCCGTCAACGCCCCCTCCGCCCGGCGCCTGCATGCCATGGCATGGACTGGAGAACGCTTGATCGTGTGGGGTGGGCTCGGCGCCAGCTTCCTTGGCACCGGCGGGGTCTATGATCCCGTCAACCAAAGCTGGAGCCCCACCGCGACCATGGACGCGCCTTCCGAACGCGAGGGTCATGCCTTCGCATGGACCGGTGCCCGACTGTTCGTCTTTGGGGGACGCAACGATGACGGCCTGCTCGGCGACGGCGCATCCTACGATCCGCTTGGCAACCTGTGGGACCCCTTGCCGCGGCCCAATGCGCCCCCAGCCCGCCGCTACGCCACGGCGACATGGTGCGGGGACCGGGTCCTTGTGTTCGGTGGCGAGGGAGACGCCGGCGAAACCGACACCGGCGCATCCCTGCCCATGACCGGCGGGGTGACCCACGGGACATGGTCCACCCTGTCTGCGGCCGGGGCGCCTTCGGCTCGACAGGGGCATTCGGCCGTTTGGACTGGTTCAAGGTTGATCGTCTGGGGCGGCAAGGCGGGCGGCGCGCCGCTGGGCGACGGGGCGTCGTACGACCCGCACACGGATGCATGGACTCCCCTGCCCTCGGACCTCGCGCCATCACGACGCTCCGGGCATGTCGCCTTCTGGACGGGGCGGGAAATGCTGGTGTTCGGGGGCGAGGACGCGTCCGGGGCGTTGTCCACGGGGGCGGCCTACGACCCGGCGCGCAACCAATGGCGGCATCTCAGCGGCACGGGCACGCCGACGGCGCGGAAGAACTTTGCGGGGGCATGGACCGGGTCGGAACTGGTGGTTTTCGGGGGTCAATCGGCCGGGAATCCGGTGACGACGCTCGGGACGGTGCAACGGCTGGTGCCGGAGGCCGCGTGGTACCTGTACCGCAAGCCCTGAACCCGAACCGGAATGGGAGGATTTGAGATGAACGAGATGAAGACGAGGGGCGAGGAGCGTGGAGCGGGGGGCGGGTGTGCGGGAGCGGGGTGGATGCCGACGCTGAAGCGGCTCGGGCTGCTGCCGTCGCTGTTGCTGCTGTCGTTTGGGGTGGCCCGGGCGCAGTGGCTCACGCAGACGCTGGACCT
>CAIYFP010000216.1 GCA_903925515.1 uncultured Verrucomicrobiota bacterium | reverse complement strand
TGGCATCGGTCGGAGGTGCCTCCCTCGGGGCAGGCGATCGTGCCGGCATTGCCTCCTTTGCTGGTACGAGGCGAGCGAGAATATGGGACGCTGGCGAGGTACACGGGCATTCCGTTGGTGGACAGCGACGACTTGCTGGCGAGCGACCCGGATGCCGCAACGGGGATGGAATGGTCCTTGCCTCCGGCCGGGCAGCCTGGTGCGGACATTCAAGTCATCATTGGATTGGCCCGCTCCCGAATCACCGAGGAGCCGGGCACGGTCCTTGCAGGCGTGCTGAGGCTGAAGGATTCGGTGGGGCTGATACGGGTGGAATTGCCCGTCTCGGCGGTGGTGGAGTCCAAGGGTGGTCTTTGGGTTGGAGATGCCAAGCTAACCCAGGTGACCCAGTACCTAAAGGAGTATGCCCGGACGGGCTCGGGGACGCCGCGCGTGGGACAGCGATGGACATCGACCTCGGTGGACACGTTCACGGGAGGCGACGCGGGCGAGGGCTTGGATTTGGAAGGGACATTTCCTTACGCGGTCAACGTGGGTGAAGCGGCGGCGGCGACGGTGGGCAGCGTCGGCTTCAAGGGTGCGTCCGCGACGGCGGACTTCACCCAGACGGTGGGCGCGAGCTCGGCGACATGGCTTGCGCCGGACTACGGCAGCACGGCGGCGGACAACGCGCTCGAGGTGGTGATGCGCTCCGCCTCATCCTCGGTCAACCCTGCGAAGCCGACGTTCACGATGAAGGTGGAGCAGGGGGTCCGGTACAAGCTGCAATTGTTGTTTGGCGAAACCGGGACGGCGTCGCCATGGCGCGGGTTTGATGTCTTGGTGGATGGGAAGGTCGTGGTGCCGAACCTGATCCCGGGCGTGTACGTCGAGCGGCAGGGGGCTTTTGGGACGCAAAAGAACAAGGTGGGCGTGGTGTTGACGCACGAGTTCACGGCTGGGAGCACGCAATTGAAGGTGGAACTGGATGGGGCCGGGGCAGACTCGCGTGACATCCTCACCCGGGACCCGGCCCTGAGCGCGATGACGTTGGAGCGTTTGGACTCCGCGACGTTGCCCCCGGAGTTGGTCGTGGAGGAGGGGGCTTATGTCGTTCGCGAGGTCCGGGAGCAGCAGGCCGGGGTTCCCAGGTCGTTTCCGTTGAGGCTCATCATCCATGACGACGGGACGAACAGTCATTTGCTCCAGAGGGTGTTCGTGGGATTGGACCTCACCACCAACACGATCGTGGCGACGCAACAACGCTTTCTTGACCCGACCCAGTTGGCGTCGGCGCGGAGGGTGTCGTCGGCGCAGTTGCCATGGACGGCTGCCAACGCGCCATGGGCGTTGAGCAAGGACGGGACCACGCTGGTCGCCACCGTGAACACGCCCTACGAGGCCGTGGGTTCCAATCCCTTCCTGCACCAATACCACCCGGACCACGACAACCTCAACGCGGCTTTCAGCGCCGCATTGCCGAAGGGGCAGGAATCCTATGGCATCACGAGGACGGTTCGTTTGACGCCGGCGGCGGGCGGATTGGATTTCGACTCGATCACCTCCGGGCAGTCTCAAAAGTTTGGCGTGTATGAGGAGATGGTGGTCCTTGAGGGCTCGGGCTCCAACACGCGCACGTTCCGTGCGTTCGGAACCTATTCCCTGACCCGAATCAGCCCCGTATCCCGGCTAACGCGAAACTAGTTCCCCAAGCTTTTCACAGATTTGTCCCAGCCATGAATACATTTGCAGCCATGAATCCAGTTCCATGTCGAATGATGCCCGGTGCCCGACGCGGGGCATGGAGGCGCGTCGGATCCTTGTTGATGGCCGGGGCCATCCTTGCGTGCGCGGGCGCCGCGCCGGCCTTGGGTCAATCGGCGAACCCGCCGGACCTCATGACCTATCAGGGGTACCTTGTGGATGCCAATGGCCTCCCCTTGGCGAACAGCAACCCGGTCAACTACACCGTCGTGTTCCGCATCTACTCGGTGTCGTCTGGCGGAAGCAGCCTGTGGGCGGAGTCGCAGACCGTGACGGTGGACAAGGGCACCTTCTCGGTGGTTCTGGGCGAGGGCGTGGTGGAGGGCAGCGAGCCGCGCCCGTCCTTGTCGTCGTTGTTCATGAGCGGGTCGGCCTCGGAACGGTACATCGGCATCACAGTCCGCGGGGTCTCGGCAGGGGACCCGGAAATCTTGCCCCGCATCCGGATGTTGACGTCGCCTTATTCGTTCCTTGCGCGGTCGGCGAACGGGTTGGTGACGCCGGAGGGGACCTCGTTGCTGGTCCCGGACGCGGGGCGGCTGCGGGTGAGCCAAGCCATTCAATCGACGGGTGGCAACGCTCGCGGGGCCGGAGCCGTGGACTTGCAAGTGCTCAGGCAACCCGCGCAACCCGTGCAGGTTGCGAGCGGTCGGGCGAGCACGCTCTCGGGCGGCGAGAACAACACGGCCTCGGGCGAGACCGGCGTGGTGGCGGGCGGCACGGGCAACACCGCCTCCGGCCTGAGTTCGGCCGTGGTCGGCGGCACGGGCAACACGGCGTCGGGAAATTATGCCACCGTGGCGGGCGGACGGCAGAACGTGGCCTCCGGCGAGTATGCCTTCGCGGCGGGGCGCAGCGCGAGCGCGGTGCATTCCGGGGCCTTTGTGTGGAGCGACAACCAAGACCGAGAATTCGCATCGACCGGCGTCAACGTCTTCATGGTGCGTGCCTCGGGCGGCATGGCGATCAACACGACGCCGGAATCGGGCGTTGCCCTCAAGGTGAGCGGCATGGTCAAGGCGGACTCCGTGAACGCCACCACCTTCACCGTGGGCACGCTCAACGCGACCACGCTCAATGGCTTCGGCACCACGCCACTAGGCGGCATCATCATGTGGTCCGGCAGCGTGGATGCGGTGCCAGCGGGTTGGGCTTTGTGCGATGGCCGGTCCTCGAATGGAAGGACCACGCCGGACCTGCGCGGGAGGTTTGTAATAGGCGCCACGAGCGGGCGCGTTGTTGGATCCGTTGGCGGCAGCGAGACGGTAACCCTCACCACCAGCCAACTTCCATCGCACAACCATTTGGTGAGCGGGAGCACGGCTGACGCCGGAAGCCATCAGCATGAATACGACGATGTTTATGTGTCGGAAGCCTTCGGGCCCCTTGGCAACCAAGGATGGTTGGGGATAAGGGGAAATGACTACGACAACGGCCCCCACACGACCCGGCGGGGCACAGGTTGGGCGCCGAATCACTCGCACTCATTCTCGGTCTATAGCCAGTCCACCGGAGGTGGCCAAGCCATTAGCATCCTTCCCCCGTTCTACGCGTTGGCGTTCATCATGCGGGTGCAGTAGGCGGTGGGGATAATCCACACGAACCCCATGGCATCCATGAACGACGTACGAAGCCTCAAGGTCCTTGGCATGGCGGTGTTGGCCGCGACGGGACTGATGGCGCAACAGCCCAAGGGGCCGGTCGAGCTGCGTCAGGACCTGACACCGTACAACCTCACGAGTTTTCGGGGCCTGCCGATATCGAGCGTGGCGGGCACGCCGCCCGGGTCGGACGGCCGGGTGCCGGCACAAGGGGCGCAATTGCCGCCGTTGCCGTCGGGGCCGCCAACGGTGAGGCAGTTTCAGGCTGGGGTGTTTTTTGGCGGGACCGTGCGCCCGAAGGCCGCGTTGCTGGACGGCGCGCGCTCGATGGTGGCGAATGCCGTGCGCCTGGACCTGCCGCGGCTGGGCGGAGGCAGCCCGACGCTGATTTTGCTTAGGGCGCAGATGGGGTCGCCCGTGGTGAGCCGGGGCTTGGATTACTTTTTTGGCTCGATGATCCAGGTGCCGACGACGGACGAGTACGGGGTGTTGTTGCCGCCGAACGTTCGGAAGGAGGACTACTGGTATCCGGAGCCGTACACGCTGAACAAGCATGCGGACGCGGGATATTATTGGAGCCCGAACGCGAGGGCGGTGTTTGCGACCAAGCCTGGGGTGGTGGAGGTGACATGGCGACGCATGGGCGGATCAACGGCTCGACCGGGCCCGCCGTCGGGCACGACGATTGGGCTGTTCACGGGCGGGGACGTGAACGAGGGGTTGGACCTGCAAGGCTCGTTTGCTTACGCCCTCAACTTCGGGGCGAGCTCGGCGGGCATCGTGGGCGATGCCAACTTCGTGGGCGACAGCTCGTCGGCCGTGACTGGAGTGGTTTTGACGAACGGGGCGGTCTTGACGGCGCAGAACAAGATTGACGCATGGATTACCCCGAATCTTGGCAACACGGCGAACGACCAGCGTTTGTCCGAGATCACGCGGTCGATCCGCTGGAGCGGGAACCCGGCGAAGCCGACGGTCGATTTGGCGGTCACGAGCGGGACGCGATACAAGCTGCAATTGCTTTTCGTGGAGGTTCCCGGGAACAAGCGGGGCTTCAACGTGGTGGTGGGGGGGCAGACCGTGGCGTCGAACTTTATCCCCGGGGACTACGTTGCGTCCGGGACGTCGAACCAAGGCACGAAGGGCGTGGGCGTGGTCATCACGCACATCATCGAGGCGGCAACAAGCACGATTCGGATTGAGCTGGACGGCGCGGCGGCGACGAACCCGTTACTGACGGACCGCAACCCGGTGATCAGCGGGCTGACCTTGGAGAGGCTGGAGTCGGCGGCGGACACGACGGTGCCGGAGGCGATCCAGGACTCGGGCATTTGGTATCCCATCTTCAAGCAACGTCTCCTTGTGTCGGGCAGCCTTGTGAAGCCCTCGAGGCCGATTTACTGGACGCAGGGTGACTTCCAGAAGACCG
>CAIYFP010000215.1 GCA_903925515.1 uncultured Verrucomicrobiota bacterium | reverse complement strand
GGCCCGCCCTCCGACGCCAGCACCCGCCAGTTGTAGTCCGTGTCCTTCAAGAGCCAGTCCTGGAAGAAATGCCCCTGCACATGGATCACCCGCCCAATGTCACCGCGCTGGACCATCGCCCGCATCTGCAACACCGCCGGGAAGAACCGGCACATGTAGTTCACCGCGAACACCGGCGCCCCCGGCCGCCCCGCCGCCGCCACCACCCTCGCCGTCTCGCGCGTCGTCATCCCCATCGGCTTCTCGCACACCACGTGCTTCCCCGCCCTCAACGCCGCCAACGCCTGCTCCACGTGCACCTTGTTCGGCGACGCCAAGTGCACCACGTCCACGTTCGGCGAGCGCACCAACCCCTCATGGTCATGGTCCCCGTGCACCTCCGGGATCCCCCACTTCTCCGCCGTCTCCCGCGCCGACCGCGTCGAACCGCACACCGCCGTCACCTGCACCCCCAGCCGCTTCAGCGCCTCGATGTGCACCGGCCCGATGAACCCGGTGCCCACGATGCCCGCACGCAGCCGATGAAGGGGAATGCTCATGCCCCAACCTTGCCAGCCCACGCTCCGCGGACGCAACCCGCCCCCTTGCCCCGCCCCCGCCATTCCGGCAACGCTCCTCCCGTTCCATGAAGCCCCTTGCCCCCATCGCGGTCGCCCTCGCGACCCTCCTGTCCTCCGCGTCCTCGCGCGCCGCCCACTGGCCCCAGTTCCGCGGGCCCACAGGCCAAGGCCATTCCTCCGAGACCCGCGTCCCCCTCGCGTGGTCCGCCTCCTCCAACATCCTCTGGCGCGCCGCCATCCCAGGCGAGGGCTGGTCCTCGCCCGTCATTTGGGGCCGCCATGTCTTCCTCACCACCGCCACCGACTCCGGCGCCTCCGCCCGCGTCCTCGCACTCGACGCCGAGACCGGCAAGGTCCGCTGGGACCGCGAGGTCTTCCATCAACCCACCCGCAAGAAGGAAACCCGCAACTCCTACGCTACCCCAACCCCCGCCACCGACGGCAAGCGCGTGTACGCCTGCTTCGGCGACGGCTCCTTCGTCGCCCTCTCGTTCGACGGCAAGGTCGCATGGACCAACCGTTCCTACCCGTTCTACAGCCAGCACGGACTCGGCACCTCCCTCCTCCTCCATCGCGGCCTTGTCATCATGGCCCGCGACGGCAGCAGCGACGGCCCCGACAAGCTCGTCGGATGGCAAAAACCATGGGACCAGTCCTTCCTCCTCGCCCTCCACGCCGACACCGGGCGCGAGGCATGGCGTACCCCCCGCGGCCTCACGCGCATCGCCCATGGCACCCCCGTCGTCTGGTCCAAGGGCAACGCCTCCGAGGTCGTCAGCGAAACCGGCGATGTCGTCCAAGGCTTCGATCCCGCCACAGGCAGGCTCCTCTGGACCAGCAAGGTCGCCGGCGAGGGCAAGGTCCCCTCGCCCGTCCTCGCCGACGACGTCGTCTTCACCTCCGGCGGATGGGGCGGCAAGGGAACCACCAAGGCCTTCAAGCTCGGCGGCGACGGCGACATGGGCGAGTCCCGCCTCCTTTGGGAACAAAAGAAGGGCATGCCCTCCATGTCCTCCATGGCCCTCGTCCAAGGCCGCCTCTATGCCGTCACCGACGGCGGCGTCGTCACCTGCATGGACTCCGCCTCCGGCAACATCCTCTGGCAGGAACGCATCGGCGGGAACTTCTCCTCCTCGCCCGTGGTCGCGGCCGGGCGCATCTACTTCACCTCCGACGCCGGCGTCACCACCGTCCTCGACGCCGGACCCGCCTTCCGTGTCCTGGCACGCTCCGAACTCGGCGAGCCCTTGCAGGCCTCCCCGGCACTCGCCAACGGACGCTGGTTCATCCGCACCGCCTCCTCCCTCTTCTGCATCGGGAAATAACGCCGCGGCGCACACGCGCAGGACCCGCCCGCCGCAGGCTGCCAGCCCGCACGCGCCTCGGGCGGGCAGGCCTGAGCCCCGGCATGGGCATCAAGGACGCAGCCATCCCCTGCGTCATGGCGGCATGGCACGCCCAATTCCACGACGCGTGACTCGCGGAATCGCCGCGCCCATCGCCGGTTTTTCGTCACGACACGACGCAAGGACCCAGGAAGGTCTCGCCCGGCCAACCCGCGCCAACGCTGCCTCGCGAGCCAGGACCCAGCCACCCGGCAACGTCCCCCGGCTCAACGTCCCCTCGCAACGGACTCCCGCCCCTCGCGCAGGGCTTCCGCCCGCCAACCGCCACCCCGGCATTCCACCACGACCGCGCCGCATTCGTCCGTGAACAACACCGTTGCCCGGTTGCGCAACGCCCACCGCCGCAACCGCAGCCGCGAGGACTCCCCGAGCCGGTGCGTCGCCGGGCGTTCCCCGGCCAACACCACCACGCATTCCGGCCTCAACGCATCGAGCAAATCATCCACCAACGGCTCGCCCTTGCCCGGCAACCCCGCGATCAACACCCGCGCCCCCGCACCCAACGGGCGCATCCCCAGCCAGCGTCGTTGCGCCTCCGGGTTCAACGACGGCATCCACAGGCACCGGACCCCGCCAAGCTCCCGGTCCATCACCAACGAAACCGCGTCCGAACGTTCCCGTCCCTCGACGCCAGGCGGCCAGCTTGCCCGCCATCCCTCCGCGTCACGGCCCGCCATCAACCGATGCACCGGCGTACGCCCATCCAGCGCCGCCGCCCGCGCCCGGTCCATCGTGGGCGTCTGGCCAGGCCCCATCCACCATCCCCTGGCGCCCACCTCCCCCAGCACCTCCGGCCACCCCCCGGCAAACCGCGCCTCGCCCGACCCCGCAATCGCCCCGTCCAGCCGGTCCACCCCTCGCGAATGCAACCACTCCGGCAACACCCGCCGCGTCGCGCCCGCCGGGCCGGCGTCCAGCAGGACCCGCTCCGCCCAGCCCGTCTCCACCAACACCCCGCAGCCCCATGGCAGGCACGTCAACCGGCTGGTCCGGGCCGAAACCCCAACCGCCCCGGCCGCCGCGATCGCCCATGCCACCAACGGCCAACCCCGCTTCCAGTCCATCCTCCCCTCCTCCGCCCAGCGCGGCCCCGCCACCAGCAACAACCACGCCGGACCCGCCCACCACCCCCAATGCGGCGCACCCACCCACTCGAACGCCCATGGCCATGATGCCGTCCACCGGCCAGCCTCCACCATCAGCCGCATCCACAGCCACGCCGACTGGTTCAGCCACTCCGACATCCCCGGCCATGCCGGCGCGGCCACCAACGATGCCAGCCCCGCCACCAGGCACAGCCCGCTCAACGGCACCACCACAAGGTTCGCCCCCAATGCCGCGAAGCTCACCAGCCCAAACCACTGCACCGTCAGCGGCAACGACGCCGCCCATGCCGCCATCGAGGTCGCAAGGTTGAACCGAAGCCAGCGCAACGGCGGGCTCGCCCATCGCCGCCAACGCGGCACCAACCGCCCAGGCACCGCGTCCTCACCCTTCCCCTCCCAACGCAACCACCTCTCCGCCGTCCCGCCCCACAATGCCATCCCGGCCACCACCCCAAACGAAAGCTGGAACCCCGGCTGCAAAACCTGCCCCGGCTCCCATGCCAACACCAGCAACGCCGCGCCCCCCAGCGAGTTCAACAGGTCCGACGGCCGCCCCAGCGACCATCCCGCCGCCACCACGCTTGCCATCGCCGCCGAACGTACCGCCGACGCCTGCCAACCCGTCGCGGCCACGTAGGCCCACGTCGTGGGCAACACCCCCAGCGCACACCACCGGCGCCCCACACGCGCCAGCCGCATCAGGGTCGCCGCCAATCCCGCCACCAACGCAATGTGCAGCCCGCTGATCGCAAACACGTGCAACGTCCCCGACCTCAGGAACGCATCCCGCGATTCCTCGTCCAGCCCACCCCGCCAACCCAACACCATCGCCCGGATCAATCGGGCCGCATCATCGTCCGGCAACCCCCTCGACAACGTCCCGTGCGCCCACGCGAGGAACCGCCCCGACCCATCCGCCCCCCCGCCCTCCAGCACCTTCCAGTCCGCCACGCCCTCGCATCGGCAGGACCGGTCGATGCCGCGCGTCCGGAGCCGCTCCCGAAGGTCAAACCCGCCCGGCAACAAAGGCCCCGGCGGTGCCCCGATCACGCCCATCGCCTCCACCCGGTCGCCCCTCGCCGGGTTCACTCCTGCGGTGTCGTGCATCGTCACCCGCATCGTCCCCCTCGCCGGCAACCAGTCCCGGCCACGTGCCGCCCAGGCCTCCAGCCTCAGCTCCAACGAACGCGACCACCCCCGCCCCGATGCATTCGTCCATGCCCGCCGCTCCCCAGGGTCCAAAACCATGCCTCGCACCCGCCCAAGGTGCGCCTCCGCCGGAATCACCGTGGCCGCGTCCCATGGCCCGCTGCGATCCATGTCCGAGGCCAGCATCCACGCGCCGACGCAGCCGGCCGCAAGAAACAACCTCGCCTCGCGCGAGCCTCCCGGAACGACCACCGACGCCAACCCCATGCCCGCCAGCACCCCGTGCATCCATGCGGGCAATCCGACGACATGGGCAACCAGCATTCCGAAAACCACGGCGACGGCGGAGGAGGAGAGAGGGTGGTGCATGCAAGGGCCGCGACCCTAGCACCGCACCTCGCCACTCCGCCAACCGGCCCAACACACATCAACACCCACCCATGCCCACCCATGCCATCAAGCCCATGGCCCACGACGATTCCATTGAAAGCAAGGTGACGGCGGGGCCCACACGCGTGCGACAAGGAATCTGCGGAGGCAGATCCCGCAGTCACGAGCCATCCAACGGAACCGGCCCCCCAGCCCATCCACCGTTCCCTGATCGAAGCCCGAGGCACCAAGTCCCGCGCCGCAAGAATCCCGCGTTCAACCCAGACGCATCCATGGCCCCGTCGTTCATCACGCGGGTCTGCCCACGCCAAATCCAACGAATGAAGCCTTCCCCCCTGCCCGGTGCTTCAGCGCCTTGAATGGCGCCGATGCCAACCGAAACCCAGCAAGGCAAGCCCCGCCACCATGGCGTACGCCGAGGGCTCCGGGACCGCCGGCCCGTTGACCGTCACGCTGAATGCCCCGTCGTTGTTCCACCACCCCCACCCGTCCATGGTTCCCAGAAACAACCGGGTCGCACCGCTCGGCGCCGTGAAGGTCTGCACCGCTTGCGTGCCCGTCATGCCGTCGCCGATGAAGAACGGTTGACGCAATCCCGGGCTAAGGCTGGGGAAATCAAGCCCGATACTGGCAAAATCCAGCCCGCCAAGGACCGGTTGGCCAAGGGGAGACGAGGAGTCAAGGAAGACGCCTACGAGGGAGTTGATCGGGGCATGAAGGCCGGACAACCCGTTCTCCGCGCCCCAGGAATGCTCATAGAACTGGCCGCCGTCGGGCCCAAGTCCCGACGGGCCGGGAAAGTTATTCACCGACCCGGTGACCACGAAGGTGTAGCTACCGCCGGCAACAACCCCGCCGGCCAGCACCGGCGATTGCGCCGGCGCAACATCCCCAAGGCTCGCCGAGGTTCCATCGGGCGTCCCAGCAAGCCAAATGTCAGACGTTCCAGGCACGACCAGCACGCCTCCCAACGCTTTCGACATGACAAAGGATGCAAGGAGGGCCAATGCAGCAACACAGGTGAATTTCATGATGTTAGGATTAGAAATATCGGGATTACGAAAATGCTTGTCTCGGATGCAAATACAAATTGGCTTCATCACGGTCAATCCAAATCCATGCGCGAATCCCCATTCATGACCGTTCACACGGTTGGCACGCCCCAGCCCGGCTCGCAGGGCGACACCCATGGTCCAAGGCCCCCTTCGCGGCGTGCCGAGGATGGCCGGGGCCGCGACGCTTCCCCAATCCCTAATGCCGCCACGCCCAACGTTTTGATGCCGGGATCGTGCCCGGATCCCTCGCCACCCAACCCGCCATGATTCGTGTCTCCAGCCATGGGCCATTCGGGACCAATCCCATGACGGTCAGGGACAAGGCGACTGCGCAGCCAAATCCCATGTCAGGGCAGGCGGCAAATCCACATGCAGGAAGTTTTCGCCCCTCGGTTCAGAACCCGCGCGGCCCCGCGCGAGGGACGACCCGGCCGTCCTCCCCGGCTTCATGCCGTGAACCCAAACATGGCGTCCCATGCTTGGTTTCCATGGGTCATGAAGCCACGCATGCAGGAACCATGGCTTCCATGCCGAGGTGCATGGCCATGGGCTGCAAGCACGCCAAGGCATGCAACCCGCCGAGGCTCGCCTTGCCGCGGACCAGGCGTTTCGTTCCTGCTTTCACGGGAATTGGGCACCGGCTCCATCCATGACCCATGCGAACCCCGGGATTTCTTGGCGTGCGCCGGCCGAATGGGGCTTACCCCAGTCCCTCAGGACACCCTGCGCCCACGTTGCATCCGAAGGAGGCTCATGTCCCAGCCTGCTGCTGCTGCTGGTACTCCTGCTGCACGAGGATCTCGTCCTCAAGGCTGATGAACGACTGCGCGATGTAGGCCCGGAACATCGCGTCGCCAATCGCGTTCAGCCGCGACTGCACGCGATCAAGGTAGCCGTGCAGGCCCACCTCGAAGATCTCCTCCACCGTCGCGTATTGAAGCTCAGCAAGCAGCCGGCCCGACAACCGCTCCGCATCGTTGCTGATCCGCCGCGGCGCCACCCCCGGATATCGCGCGCAGCGCCGCATCCATCCGGTCCACACAGAACCGCAGCGACCTCGGGAACTCATCGTCAAGCAGCAGGTACTCCGCCACGAGCCGCGGATGAACCTCCGACCCGTGCAGCGCCTTGTAGGCATCCCATGCCGAGCACGACCGCAGCACCGCGGACCAGCCAAGGGCATCGGCTTGGCTGATCGCGCCCGGCATCCCTCGCTCCGGAAGCGTCGCATGCCGCACGTCCAGCATCCGCGTCGTCTTGTCGCCGCGCTCGATGAACTTCCCCGCCTGGATGAAGTTCCATCCCTCGTTGTGCGGCGTGGATGCATAGCTAATCCCCACGAACGTCAGCGCGCTCGACCGGACCTGCTGCAGGAACTCGAAGGGGCTGGAGTCCCATTGTTGCCGGGCCTCCGGCGACCGCGCGAACAGGTACAGTCGGTTCAGCTCCTCCCACATCTCCGCCGGGATCTGGTCGCGCACCATCCGCGCATTCTCGCGTGCTTGGTTGACCGAGGACGCAAGCGAGTTGCCGTTGCGAACGTCAAACAACAGGAACTCCGGAGCCGAATCCCCCGTCGGCGCAGGGTAGAGGGACGCAAACAGCTTCTCGTCCCCCGTGCTTTCAATCACCGGTTGCCAATACGCCGTTTGCTGGGCCGGATCGAGCCGGCGCGAGTCCAGCAGGAGCTGGAGGTTGACGTCGATGATGCGGGCGGTGTTGTCAGCCCGCTCGATATAGCGGGCCATCCAGTAGAGGCAGTTCGCAACGCGTGAAAGCATGTCGATGTGGGGCTGGCGTGTCTTAGGGGACTTCTATTCGTCGCTGAACAAGACCCACGTGTCCTTCGACCCGCCACCCTGCGAGGAGTTCACCACAAGCGAACCCTTCCGCAGCGCCACACGGGTCAGGCCGCCGGGCACGATCACGGGCTTTTCTCCATACAGGATGAACGGCCGAAGGTCGATGTGTCGTCCCTCGAACCGGCAATCCCCCACGTGCGTCGGGTGCGTGGACAACGAAATCATCGGCTGCGCGATGTAGTTGCGCGGGTCCGCCTCGATCCGGGCCCGGAATTCCTCGATCTCCTGCTTCGTCGCCTTCGGACCCATCAACATGCCGTACCCCCCAGACTCGTTGGCCGCCTTCACCACAAGGTTCCCGAGGTTCTCCATGATGTACCCCTTGTCCGCCTCCTCGCTCGCAAGATACGTCGGCACGTTCGGAATGATCGGGTCTTGGTCCAAGTAGTACTTAATCATCCGCGGCACGAAGTAGTACATCACCTTGTCGTCCGCGACCCCCGTCCCCACCGAGTTGGCCAACGACACGTTGCCCGCCCGATACGCCGAGATGAGCCCGGGCACCCCAAGCACCGAGTCCCGCCGGAACACGGTCGGATCCAGAAAGTCGTCGTCGATGCGCCGGTAAATCACATGCACGGGCTGCAACCCCTTCGTCGTGCGCATGAACACCCGCGCGTCCCGCACGATCAGGTCCCGCCCCTCCACGATCTGGATGCCCATCTGCCGCGCAAGGTACGTGTGCTCGAAGTACGCGCTGTTGTACGCCCCAGGCGTCAGCAACACCACCGTCGGGTCCGCGATCCCGGACGGCGCGATGTATTGCAGCATCTTCAACAGCTCCTGCGGATAATGATCCACCGGCCGCACCCCGGCCGACTCCATCAACTGCGGGAAACTGCGCTTCATCGCCTGCCGGTTCTCCAGCACGTAGCTCACCCCCGACGGCGTCCGCCCGTTGTCCTCCAACACCATCCACTCCCCCGAACCGCCCCGGATCAGGTCCGTCCCGCAGATGTGGATGTAGATGTCCTTCGGCACCTGGAACTGCGCGAACTCACGCCGGAAATGCCGCGCCGACAACACGTAGAACGGCGGGATCACCCCGTCCTTCAGGATCCGTTGCTCGTGATAGATGTCGTGCAGGAACAGGTTCAGCGCCGTAATGCGCTGCACCAACCCACGCTCAAGATGCTCCCACTCGCTCGCCGAGATGATCCTCGGGATCAGGTCATACGGGAAAATCCGCTCCGTCCCCTGCGAGTCCCCATAAACATTGAACGTCACCCCCTGCCGCATGAACGCGAGGTCCACGTCGTTCCGCCTCTCCTCGAACTCCTCCGGCGTCAGCTCGCCAAACAACCGGGCGAATCGCTCGTAGTGGCGACGCACCTGCCCCGGCCCCGCGAACATCTCGTCGAAAAACCCGCCCGGCTCGTAACCTCGAAGCACCCCCCCGCATTACGCTGGTCGCCCTTCCCAAACAAGCCCGCGTTGCCGCCCGGCCGCGTTTCGCCGTCATGGAAACCATGGATTGCGGTCATGCCCCGGCGCGCACGCCATCGTTCACGGCACCCGCCTCGCTGCCATCCTCAAGGCTCGTCCATGTCACGCATGCCTGCAGAACAGGCCGTCTCTCCAGCTGCCTCGTCGTCGCCGCCGCCACCGCCTCCAGCCCCACGTCGCCCATGTGCTCCGTCGCCCCTCGCACCGCAACCCCATGCTCGCACAACGGCAACACCATGTTCCGGTTGCCCACCATCACCACCGGCCTCCCCAGCGCCACCGCCAAGTGCACAAAACCCGTGTCTCCCCCCACCACCAACGACGCCTCCCCGAGAATCCCCGCCATCACCGATCGCGGCAGCGACGGTATCAGCTCATGCCCGGGCACGCCCGCCCCGGTCATCGCTCCTCGATCCTCCTCCCCGCCGCCCCACAGCACACGGCAACCCTGCGAACGCAACAGCACCGCCAGTTGAAGGTACCGGTCCAACGGCCAGTTCTTGCTCGCCGCGCTCGTGAACGGCTGCACGTAGGCCCACCTGCTTCCCGGACCATGGCCGCGCTCCGCAAGAAACTGACGCGCCCGCGACGCGTTCCCCGGCCGGACCCGGAACGCATTCGACACCTTGCCCGCCGCAATCCCCGCCCTCGCCAGCAAGTCAAGGTGCCCCATCGCCGGGTGCCGGCCCGGGTCGCGCGCCACCGCCGTCGTGAACGCTCGGCTCCGCAACGCACCGTTCCCGTATCCCCAACGCAACGGCGCCCCGCTCCAACGCGTCAACGCCGCCGTCTCCCCATACCCCTGCAAATCCACAGCAAGGTCAAAACCCGCTCGCCGCACCTCCCCGATCAACCCCGCCGTCTCCCGCAGCCCCGCCAGCACCCGGCGTCCCCTCAACGCATCCCGGTCCACCGTCCAGACCCGGTCCACCGCCTCGAATCCCTCCGCCACGAACGCATTCTCCTTGGAGACCATCAACGTGATGCGCGCGCCCGGAAACCTTCCCCGCAGCACGTTCACCGCCGGCAACGCAAACACCACGTCGCCGATGCTCTTCCATCGAATAACAAGGATTTCCCTCACGCTCCCTCCCCACCCCAACAAGGCCCGCGCGTCCACGCCAAGCCCCCCAAGCTGCCTCACTTCCCGACCCCGGCAATGGAAACCTCCTTCCCTTCCCTCCGCTCCCGCCATCCTCCCTTCACCCGCCCACCCACCCAAAAAACCCCGCCGCCTCCAGCTCCCCGCGCAACGCCTCCTCAGCCTCCCGCCCAAGCCCCTCGTTCGGAAGACGCGGCCCGCCCACGTCCACCCCTAGCATCCCCATCAACGCCTTCGCGGACCCCATGTAGCCCCGCGCCGCCAAGATCCGCACCAACTCCGACCCACGCGCCTGCTCCATCCGCGCCGCCGCCCAGTCGCCCCGATCAAACGCCTCCATCATCCGCCGGTACACCGGCGCCGCGAAGTTGTACCCGCTTCCCACCGCCCCGCGAACGCCCATCGCCATCGCGCCCAGCAGGTGCTCGTCGATCCCAAATGGCATGTCGAATCCCATCCCAAGGCAGCGTTGCAACGTCATCAGGTCCGGGTTGCTGTACTTCAACCCCGCAAGGCTCGGGATCGCCCCCGGTGCACGTCGCAGGAACTCCGCCGACGACAGCGTGATGCCCGTCAGCGGCGGGATGTCGTAGTAGTAGAAGGGCGTCTCGGGAGCGGCCGACGCAATCCGCGCGCAGCAGGCCACCAACGTGTCGATCGAGCCCGGCTTGAAGTACGACGGCGCGATGGCCGAGATGGCGGCGGCCCCCAGCGTTCCTGCCTGCGCGGCCAGCCTTCGGGCATCCTCAAGGC
>CAIYFP010000214.1 GCA_903925515.1 uncultured Verrucomicrobiota bacterium | reverse complement strand
GTTGATCCAAGAATGCCCCGGGGCTTCGTGGTTCGTCCGTCCCAAACCGCTGCGGGTAGGCTCCGTCCTCACGCCTTGCCCCGGGGCATTCTTGGAGCAACCCAACACCAGCGATTTGTGAGACACGACACTAGGAAGGTTAGCCGAGCGTGCCTTGTCGGGCGCGAGCGGCTGGAACCGGCGAATTCTTTTCACGCGACGGCCATGGGATTGGCACGGGTATCGCTTCCCATGGGGGAGTTCGACGCCCGGGTGGGCGTGGGACATTGGTTATCGCATAGGTTCGGGCGTCCCGCGGGCACCCGCGGGACGCCCATGAGCCTTCGGCCGTCCCCGTGAACCCGCGTCAGCGCCCGTAGCCGGTCGCCGGCTTGCCATCGTCGGCGAGCTTTCCCGTGGACCAGAGCAAGCCGCGTGACAGGAGGTCCAGGACGGCAGGGTCCTGCAAGGTGTGGTTGTAGTGGCCGATGGTCGTGCCGAAGACGCGCGCCTTGCCAAACTGGTTCACCCAGACGTTGACCTCGGCCTTCTTGGTTTCAGGGGACCAGCCGGTGGCGAGCGGCGTGGCGGTGGGCTCGACGGCAGCGATGTTGTACAGCTCCTCCTTCGGCGTCTGCCATGTGGCGGGGAACCCCTTCATCACGGGGTGTGCCGGGGCCACGTTGGTCATGGCGTAGGCGAAGTGCGACCCGTGGCCATGGCTGGTGACGCCCACGAAGCGGAACCAGTCGTTGGTGGGGGCGCGATAGCAGTGCATGGCGCAATGGATCACCACGGCCGGAACACCCTCGCGATGCGGCCTCACGATACGCTCCAGCCAGCCCAGCTCCTTCTCGTCCGCAAAGCACTCGTTGTGGACCACCACGTCGTACTTCGCGGCCCAGTCATCCGCCTTGTACGCCGACACCTTGTGCTTCGTGCCGGTCTGGCCCGGGTCCATCACGACGTCCCAGCCGATGTTGACCCGCGCGGACAAGCCCTCGGTGAGGATCTTGGCCTGGCCAGGGTAGTCATGGCAGCAACCGCCGGTGATGAGCAACCCACGCAGGGGACGGACGGAGCCGGGCTTGCGCTTGTAGGTGATCAACGCGGTGCCGCCCTCGGACGAGAGCGCCGTCGGCCGTTCGCCACCCTGGATGTTCAGCGCCAGCCTCCACCCGTCGGCCGTCGTGCTCGCCAGCCCGGAGAGGGTGCGGCCCGGGTTTCGCCCCTCCACCTCGCTGATATCGATGCGGGCCGGCGTGACCGTCGCGTCGAACTTGATCGTGCCCCGCGCC
Source organism: uncultured Verrucomicrobiota bacterium (assembly GCA_903925515.1). Taxonomy (GTDB): domain Bacteria; phylum Verrucomicrobiota; class Verrucomicrobiia; order Limisphaerales; family UBA9464; genus UBA6176. The sequence continues at coordinate 703 of CAIYFP010000214.1, read as the reverse complement.
GTGTTGTCACCCATGCGGAACGTGTACTTGTCGCCGACGATCTCCATCTCGGCCTCGAGCAGGTTGCCATCCGTGATGGGGTTGCCGTCCACCTCGACGGCGGAGTGGAGCCATGTTCCCGCGAGGTCCGAGAGCTGGAGGGCCATGGTACGGCCCGCGAGGAGGGCTGTCGCGATGCAGGCAAGGGAGATAAAACGCTTCATGGTGTGCCCCAAGGCTGTCGCCCTGCCGCATGTTTGGAAGTGAATTCTTCAGATGTCGTCGGAAGCCCATGTTTCTGCGAAACCCCGCGGCGGTGGGTGGTCCCATAAAACGATGCCGTGACATTTCGGGGGATGATTCGTTGCCATCGGGTTGCTGCATCCTGTACCTCTAACGACATGGGTTTTCTGGGGAGGGGCAAGCCGAAGAACCCGGAGGAGCACCGATACTACCTGCTTCCCGGCCAAGGTCGCGGTTCGCGGATCAAGCACCGCAACCAATTGCTTGCGGCATGGTCCGTGGGGCTTCTTGCCTCGGCCATGCTCGGCGGAATCCTTTGGTGGCTGGCCATGCCGCACTAGTGTCGTGTCTCACAAATCGCTGGTGTTTCGTTGCTCCAAGAATGCCCCGGGGCCACGAGGCGCCGGACTTTTTCATCGGCCTCGAACGGGTGTTGGAAGCGCGGGCCGACGTGGCAACCGTCGATGCTGGCGACCCAGGC
>CAIYFP010000213.1 GCA_903925515.1 uncultured Verrucomicrobiota bacterium | reverse complement strand
TCCAGTTGTTCGTCAATGGGGTCCCGGACTCCACGAACCTCGTGACGTACTTCAACGGCCAGACCGCTTCCAGCACCAGCTTCGGCCAGGTCATGCTGGGTCGCGGATCGGGGCCCAACGGCGCCGTGGGCTCCGGCGGCCTCGCATTTTTCAACGGCGAGATCGGCGAGGCCCGCATCTGGGGGGCCGCCCTCACTGCCCGCGCCCTCCAGTCTCGCATGTCGGCCACCTTGCAGGGCACCGAGCCCGACCTCCTTCACCTCGTGACGCCGGCATGGATCGAGTCACGGACCCCCAACGAGGTGGGGGCGGGTGCGCCCACGCGGGTCCTGGACCTCGCCACGGGCCAGTATGTATCCGCGTACGGCAGCGCCGCGACGACTGGCCCCATCCCCTACCAGCCCGGTCGAAGGCTGGCGTTTGCCTCGTCGGACAACTGGGCGGAGGTGCCCGTGTCGTGGGAGCGTTCCGCCGCCTCCACCGTGGAGATGTGGTACATGCCGGGGGCTGGCGAAGGCTGGCAACCCGTGCTCCAGGGCGTCACGTCGTCCGCCACGAACCTCTCGGTCGGCTTCATGGACGGCCATCTGGCCGTGTTCGCCGGAGTCCCCACCACCGACGGCCCCGCCCTCGTCGGGTCCTCCATCGTGGCGCCCAACACCCCCGCCCACGTCGCTGTGTCCTCGTCGTCCGGGGTCGCCTCGCTCTACGTGGATGGCACGTTGCAGGGCACGGTCACGCTGCCAAACAACGCTACGGTGGCCACTTCCCTCGTCCTGGGTCGTCGCTATCCGCTGGCCGGTGCCTTGGACCAACGCTTCAAGGGCATGTCCATCGCGGACCTCAAAGTCAGGGGCTTCAACTTCTTCGCCCCGAACACGGCCACCTTCCTGTCCAAGTGGGATGCGCCACGCAACGTCGCCGACAACTTCGCACGCCGCATCCGCGGCCTCTTCGTGCCGACCGTCACCGGTCGTTATGCCTTCTATGAGGCGGCCGACGATGCCTCCAAGCTTTACATCAGCCCCGATGCCAATCCCGAGGGCAAGCGCCTCATCCATTCCCGGAACTCGTGGGGCCCCCCCGACGCATGGAGCACGGCTTCTGACACCGTCGATTTGGTGGCGGGAACTGCCTACTACCTCGAGCAGATCCACGAGGAAGGTGGAGGTGGGGACAATGCCTCGGCCACCTTCTCCATCGTCTCCAACGGCGAGGCCGCGCCGGCCTCCGGCACCCCCACACGACTGGACGCCTCCAACCTCGTGACACCCGCCGCAGCCGGTGCCTTCGAGATCTCCGACCTGCGCTTCTACAACGCCGCCCGAAGCGCCGCCGAGATCGCCAACGACCTTATCTCCACCCCGGATTTCTCCGACGCCAAGCTGGTCCGCTCGGTGGCCTTCGACCGATTCCAGGCCGCGACGGCATCGGGTGAAGCCGTGTTGCAATTGCCCGACGCAGCCCGCGGGTACGTGGCGACGTACCACGGCGCGGCGGCGTTGG